>CAMDSG010000006.1 GCA_945907055.1 Bifidobacterium breve
CCGGTAAGCCCGATCGTGTACGCGCTCCCTGTACTCGGATGCAGGAGTGCTGCTACCTCAAAGGCGCGAGGGCCGCCAGCCTCAACAATGGAGATCAACTTTGCAACCGCTCCGCGATCCCCCGCAACACATCGCTTAACTAACTCAGCAGGATCGAGTTGCATTTCTTAAATCGCTTTACTTGGATCGGGTCGATTGTCGCGGGTCTCTTGACTCGAGATCAAGCGTCCGCGACTACCTCAGTGACACCGGGGACGCGATCCTTGATGATGCGCTCGACGCCGGCCTTGAGAGTCATCGCAGAGACCGGGCAGGTACCGCAAGCGCCGACGAGACTTACATGCACAACACCGGCGTCGTCGATGCTGTTGAAGACAATGTCGCCTCCATCGGCCTGAAGCGCCGGGCGGATTACGTCGATCGCTTCGAGTATGTCGGTCTCCATGGTGCTGCTCATCGCATCCAACCTCTCGGTCTAAATCTTGATTGGCCTCTGAGTGGCCAGCTCGCTCTTCTTCGCTCTTGTCTTCGTCCCTAGTCTGCCACGCCTAGCAACCCCACCCCGGACCGCCTCAGCGGTTTCAGGTCTCAGTTGGGTCTTAATTGGGACGCATGCCTCCTGTGATAACGCTCACAGCCGAATTACATCTGCCCCTATGGAGGCGAGTCGCCCCGGCAGGTCTACGTATCCTCGATCTACGTGGTGCCAGTCATGCACGATTGTCTCGCCCTCAGCGCGCAGCCCTGCAATGGCCAACGCTGCTCCGGCCCTCACATCGAATGCCCTCACCGGTGCACCAGAGAGGCGCTCTACTCCCCTGACCACAGCGTGGCGGTCCTCGGTTCGGATATCTGAGCCCATGCGGTTCAACTCGTCAATGAACGAGAAGCGACTATCGAAGATGTTTTCACTCACTATCGAGGTTCCATCAGCAACCGATAGAAGCGCAACGGTCATGGGCATGAAGTCGGTGGCAAACCCTGGGAACGGGAGAGTCGCTACATCAACGGATCGCAGGCGCTTATCGGCCCGTGCGCGAAGTCCGCTATCGGTGACTGTGATCTCCATACCCATCTGGCGAAGTTTCACAATCACCATCTCAAGTTGGTCGAAACGAATTCCCTCTAGCGTTATATCTCCACCAGCGACACCGCAGGCCATGAGGAAAGTCCCAGCATCAATACGGTCACCACAGAGTTCGGTGTTCACGCTCGAGAGTTCGTCGACACCTGTTATCTCAATCGTTGATGTACCAGCGCCTTCAATGCGCGCACCCATTTGATTGAGGAACGCAGCGAGGTCACGAATCTCGGGCTCTCGCGCAGCGTTCTCAATTACCGTCACTCCATCAGCGGTTACCGCTGCGCTGATGAGATTCTCGGTTGCTCCAACGCTTGGAAAATCGAGAGCGATGCGTGCGCCAACAAGTTGCTCGCACTTGGCCTCGATAAAGCCGTGGCTCACTTGAAGGGTCGCACCCATTGCCTCTAGTCCGCGGAAGTGCATATCGAGCTTGCGTTGCCCGATGTTGTCGCCACCTGGCATTGCGACACGCGCCTCTCCACATCTCGCAAGGAGTGGCCCCAAAACATTGATTGATGCGCGCATTAACGAGACGAGTTCGTATGGTGCCTCTGGGTTTAGATGCGCGGTCGTGTCAATACTCAGGGTGTCAGCGTTGATGCGCTCAACCTTCGCTCCAATTGAAGTGAGCACATCAAGCATCACCTCAAGGTCTGCAACCGTTGGAGCGTTCGTTACGGTTGTAGTGCCGCGAGCGAGGAGGGCAGCCGCTAGTTGCTTACAACCCGAGTTCTTGGAGGCACCCGGGACGCGCAGAGTTCCACTAAGCGGATCACCTGGGCGAATACGTACCTGCGACATAGCAACGAGGGTAGCCACCGAAACTGGCCCTCACCATCAAGGAGAGAGGATTCCGGGGATTTTTACTTAGGCGTTGCGGAAAACCGGCGGGCGCTGCTCAATAAATGCACCGATAGCCTCGCCCATGTCAGCGGAGCGAAGGCACTCGGCCTGCCCAACTGCCTCGACGAGTAGCCCCTCGCGAAGCGGTAGGTGACCAGCGGCTGCGACCGCGCGCTTGGAGTTCTTAATAGCGAGCGGTGGCTGCGCTGCGATGCGCTTCGCTAGTGCATCAACAGTTGGCTCCAACTCTTCATCAGAGACGAGTTGCTCACAGATTCCAAGAGCAAATGCGGCCTCACCATCAAGTCGTGCAGAGGTGAAGATCATCTCCTTGGCTTTACCTGGCCCGACAAGGCGCGTTAGTCGCTGCGTTCCACCGAGGTCAGGCATGATCCCATACTTAAGCTCAAGTAACCCAACGCTCGCACCGTGAGTAAAGACGCGAATGTCACATGCGAGTGCTGCCTGTAATCCGGCGCCCAACGCGTAGCCGCGTACTGCAGCGATTGTTGCGAAGGGTGCCTCCTCGAGCCAGTTGTATGCATCCTGGGTTCGAAGAATTGAGTCGATTGTTGGGTCCTCGTGCTTGGACTCATCCTTGGGGGGAGCGGTGAGCCCAATACCCTCGCTGAAGACGGTTGTGTCGATACCGCTTGAGAAGGCGCGACCCTCTCCGCTGAGGATCAAGACACGAATGTCGCCGGGGTTCGCCACCAACTCTGCGCCGAGTTCTCGCATCTCATCCCACATCTCAACACTAAAAGCATTGAGCTTCTCTGGGCGGTTCATGATGAGGCGGGCGATGTGTCCATGAGTTTCTAGCTTGAGAGTATTCATTGCGGGTGACTTTACCCGCTGCGCAACTATGCGGTCAGAGCGAGGCAACCCAAGTAGCAGAGGCTTGCGCCATGTCAGCGAGAACATCCTCAACACTCAGGCCACTTGAGCGCAGCGGCTTGAACCCATGATCTCCAGACTCGATCCAGTGCCAAGCGACGCGACCCTTGACGCGGCGAGCAGCCTTTCGCAGCTCCGGCTGAGCGCCGAGAGCATCCCTGGTACCGCTTACAAAAAGCGTTGGGATGCTGATGCGCTTTAGATGCTCGACACGTAGCTTCTCGGGCTTGCCGGCAGGGTGGAGCGGGTAACCGAGGAGAAGGAGCCCTAGTGCCTGAAGTGGATCCTGCTCATCCCCAACAGCAAGCGAGCAGTACCTTCCCCCCATTGATCGTCCCCCGACGACGATGCGCTTGGGGGCGAGCCCAGTGAGGAGCGAGAGGTCGGCGGCGGCTCTGCGAGTTGCGTCGAGGAGAACGTTGGGGCGATCGGGCGCACGCCTCCCCGCATCTCGGTATGGATAATTAAAACGAAGAGATGGGATCCCGAGCGCAGTAAGCGCATCTGCCACCGCGATAAGCGCAGGTGCATCGAGGTCTGATCCTGCACCGTGCGCAAGGAGCACTGCCCGATCGGGTTGATGATTCGCACGCTTTGGGGAAGCGAACCTGTTTGTGTATTTGAGAGTTTTAGATTTCGTCATTGCGACAGCCACTTATCAAGGAACGCGACACTGCGATCGAAATCGTCTCGAATGGTCTCGGGCCCCGACCAACCGTGCCCCTCGCCTGCGTATTCGTGCGACTCGATCTCTGCCCCACCCGCGCGCGCCGCCGCAACGAAGTCTCGCATCTGTGCCACTGGCACCACTTCGTCTGCATCTCCGTGGAGCATCAGAGTTGGGACGCTCAAGCGATGCGCATGTGTGATCGGCGAGCGCTCAACATATAGATCGCGCGCCTCTGGCAACTCCCCCACGAGCCTCTGCGCATAGTGCTTCTCAAATCTGTAATCAGTCTCCGCAAGCGAGAAGAGATCAGTAACGCCGTAGACGCTGATGCAGGCCTTTACAAGGTCGGGGCGAAGCAGAGCGACGAGTAGCGCAAGCATTCCTCCTGCACTCCCACCGGTGATGGCGATGCGAGGGGGGTTGAGATTCATGGCGTCAACATCGGCAGCGCTAGATACTGCTACTCGAGATACTGCCTCTATCCCTGCGATTACATCATCTAGATCCAACGCACCCCAACCGCCATCTAGCGCGCGCAGGTGAGCACGCCCGCTTCCGTAGGAACCGCGCGGATTTGGGCGCAGCACCCCCCAACCATGGGATAGAAGTGCTGCCACATTTGGGCTCCATCGTGCAGTCGCTGCTCCTGTTGGCCCACCATGCAGATCGAATATCAACGGAGGATTCTCAACCCCAGGCGGGAGGTAGAGCAGGCCTGTTATCTCAAGGTCGCCGCTCATCCAACTGACTATCTTGGGCTCCACAAGGCAACCCTGAGCGAAGGTCGCCTTATCGAACCCGATTGGGTCTCCATCTGCGATCTCGATGCGCTCGCCAAATTGAGTGCCACCACTGCTCGCCTCAGAAGTATTTGGATAGAGCGCGGCTGAATACAAAACAACGCGCGGCGGAGTACGCGCACCTGATCGAACTGCAGCGATGCCTTGCGGCCCCCATGAGACTCCATGGTGCCAAGCCTTTGCTATCTCTATTATTTCTGGCTCTATTACTTCTGCATCGCCCGACTGCTCATCACCAACCTCTGCGCAGACCAGTCGTCCAAACCCACCCTCGTTACGGCACCAAGCAATGCGCTTGCTATCAGGGCTCCATGCGTAACTACGTTGCCCTGCTCCCCATGGAGCCTCACCGGCCTCAAAGAGTCCCTGATTCAACAACGCTGCGTTAGAGCCGTCTATATCGCCTACACATACACGCAGCCAACCATCTCTATCCGTCAGCCATGCGAGGCGGGTTCCGTCTGGAGAGAAACGGGGCTGACCTACCTGCGTATCGGGCCCGCCAGCGACTACGCGCTGATTGCTCATTACTCCATTACGAAAATCGGCCACGACAATTCGCGATGAATCCCAAGGCATCTCGGGGTTGCTCCACTCATGCCAAGCAAGAAGCGTTCCATCGGGCGACCATGACGGGTCCCATGCGAAGTCGGCACTTGAAATCGCTAGTGGCTCCACCGAGTGCTCGCGATTGTTTCGCGCATTAAGCGCGGCGCCTATCGAGAGGACCACGATCTCCATAGCGTCACTACGTTCGCGTGTAACGGCTAGCCACTCGCCATCGTTAGATACCGATGGCGCCAAATATCGCGACCCGACGCCACCAAGCGCATCATCAATGAGCACTCGCTCGAGACTGTTCTCGAGACTGTTCTCGGCACCAGGCTCGAGCTCGAGTAAAACCACGCGAGCATCAGAGGCAACAACTACAACACTGGCATCATCACGCCAAGCCCACGTGCCCCCATAGGTCGCGGGCGTCCTGCGCACCCGCGTGCCGAGACTCTGCGGGGCGCCGATGAGCTGATCTGCGGCCATATTTAGAAAAAAGAATCGAGTTGAGCCCTCAACCTCCTCTAGCCACCCCAAGCGAGTGCCCTCAGGGCTCCATCGAGGCTCGGAGACGGCAAGAAAATCCAACGCCTGAGCGAGTTTTGGCCTCCCTTCGTCGCCCGAGGAGGGGCTCATAGCATCAGGATTCACAGCCCTGAGGGTACCCGGGTAAGGCCTCGAACTGCTCCACTAGGCCACTAAATCAAGGCTCTCTCCGCCCGGGGGTTTGCCCTGAAGACCCAATCCCCGGGAGAATCAACTACCCATGCCTTCCCAAGATGCCTCTCAAAGCACGCCTAACACCGCCGTCGCGCCAATTACGCGCGACCGATCTAGCGATCGGACCAGCGATAGCTCTAATGCTCGACCGCTTCGCATCGCTTGGCTTATCTATCGCGGTAACCCACACTGCGGCGGCCAGGGCGTCTACTCCCGCTACGTCGCACGCGAGATCGCAGCCATGGGTCACCACATTGAGGTCATCTCAGGTGAGCCCTACCCCGAGCTTGATGATCCTTCACAGTTAGTGAAGATGCCAGGGCTTGATCTCTATCGCGCCAGCAATCCATTTCGCGTGCCGTGGCCGTGGGAGTTCCGCGACCGTGTAGACCTCGCGGAGTTTGCAATTATGTGTGGCGCCGGATTCCCGGAGCCTTGGGCATTCAGCATGAGAGCACGCAAATATCTTGAGACCCGCCGCGGAGACTTCGATCTAATCCACGACAACCAGTGCTTCGGCACAGGGCTCCTCGGGATGATGAACGACGGATGGCCGGTAGTTGCAACCCTGCACCACCCCATCACTGTTGACCGCGACCTCGAGCTCGAGCATGCCTCTGGCAGGTGGCGACGCTTCAACCTTCGTCGCTGGTACGCATTCCTTGGCATGCAGATGAAGGTTGCACGCGAGATGCCTCGACTTGTCACCGTCTCTGAGTCATCCAAGCGTGACATCATCGCTCAAATGGGCGTGAAGGAAGATCGCCTGCATATCGTTCCGGTTGGGGTAGATCAAGACTCCTTCAAGCCGATGCCCGAGGTAAAACGCGTTAAGGGTCGCATCATGACTACGGCGAGTGCGGATGTACCCATGAAGGGCCTAACGCCTTTACTTGAAGGCTTAGCGAAGCTTCGCACCGAGAACCCAGATGCCCATTTGGTCATCATTGGTCGCACAAAAGAGAAGAGCGCGACCCCTGCACTCATCGAGCGCCTTGGTCTCTCTGGCGTCGTTGAGTTTGTATCCGGCGTTGCCCAGGAGCGCATTGTTGAGTTGTACGCAGAGGCAGAGGTAGCAGTTGTCCCCTCGCTCTATGAAGGCTTCTCGTTACCCGCTATTGAGGCTATGGCCTGTGGCGTTCCACTAGTTGCAACTACCGGTGGCGCACTCCCCGAGGTTGTAGGCCCTGACGGCATTGCTGCTCTCACAGTTGAGCCGGGGAACGCAGATGCACTCGCTCAGGCGATCGGTCGCATGCTTGGCGATGCAGAACTACGCGAACGTCTCGGCGCTGCCGGGCGCGATCGAGTGCTCAATCGCTTTACATGGAGACGAACTGCTGAGGGAATGCTTGAGCACTGGTACGCGCAACTCGAAGAGCAGGGCGTGGTCCTCTAATGCTTACAGTCGATTTTGACCGCATAGGTCTGCGCACCGGTGACCGCATTCTGGACATGGGTTGTGGTGGCGGGCGCCACGCGTTCGAGGCTTGGCGTCGAGGAGCAACAGTTGTTGCGCTCGATTACTCCGAGTCAGAGCTGAAAGACGTTCGCGGAATCATCGGCGGAATGATCGCCGCTGGCGAGATCCCCGGGAACCCCATGGAGGCAGCAGGTGGCGTCTGCAACGGTGATGCGCTCAACTTGCCGTTCCCTGACAACTCATTCGACATCGTTATTGCCTCCGAGGTACTCGAGCACCTGTGGGCCGATGACAGGGCAATTGCAGAGTTAACGCGTGTTCTTAAGCCAGGTGGACGCATGGCAGTAACCGTGCCGAATCGCTTCCCTGAGCGCATCTGCTGGGCTCTAGACGACAAGTACCACGACACTCCAGGTGGGCACGTTCGTATCTACCGACGCGCTGACCTAGAGGCCAAACTCCGTCGCACTGGACTCACTCTCGAGGGCCATGGCTTCGCCCATGCGCTGCACTCCCCTTACTGGTGGATTCGTTGTGCCGGCGGGGTCCAGGAATCAGAGCGTTTCTTTGCACGCAAGTACCACGATATCCTCGTCTATCAGTTGATGAAACAACCCAAGTGGCTAAACAGCATCGACAACGCACTTAACCCTGTGCTCGGCAAGAGCGTCATTCTCTATTCGCGAAAAGCAGCTGCATGAATATCCTGCGCGACGTTCCAGGCATCATCACTGCCGAGCAATTGACAGAGACGGTTACTGCGATCGCTGCGATTCAACTCCCCGACGGAAATATCCCTTGGACTCCAGGCGAGCACACCGATCCGTGGAATCTCGTCGAGGCTGCGATGGCCTTAGACCTCGGGGGCATGCACCACGAAGCCGCTAGTGCATACGAATGGCTGCGCTCGAAGCAACTCTTATCGGGCGCATGGCACTCCTACTACGTTGGGAACGAGGTTAAGGATGAGACCCTCGACACCAACGTCACCAGCTATATCGCCAATGGCGTTTGGCACCACTATCTATGCACCGGAGATACCGCTTTCCTTGAGCGGTTCTGGGTATGCGTAGAGGGGGCCATTGATTACGCTCTCTCGTTCCAGAGTGAGTCCGGAGAGATTGCTTGGCGCGGAGATATACCCGCGGATGGCGCTTTATTGACAGGCTCTTCAAGCATCCACGCCAGCCTCCGTAATGCAATCGCAATCGCCGAGCGCCTAGGCCATGAGCGCCCAGACTGGGAACTATCTCTCGGCTCCCTTGCTATCGCGATAGCGCACCGCCCTGAGAGTTTCTTAGATAAATCGAGATGGGCAATGGATTGGTACTACCCGATCCTCGGTGGCGTACTTCGCGGCGAGGCTGCGCATGCGCGCGTTGCTGCCCACTGGGACACATTTGTTGCTGAGGGTCGCGGCGTGCGCTGTGTCTCAGACCAACCATGGGTGACCGCAGCCGAGACCTGCGAGTTCGTAATGGCACTCGATGCAATCGGTGCAACAGATAAAGCCCTGGAGTTATTCACTTGGGTTCAGTTTCTTCGCGCCGATGGTGGCGGATACTGGACCGGGATGAATTTTGAGAACTCCCACTGGAGCGGCGAGGGTCAACTCTTCCCTGTTGAGCAACCCACTTGGAACTCTGCATCAATCGTGCTCGCTGCACATGCACTTACTGGAACTGGCCCGACCGCTGGCTTGTTCCGAGGCGAGGGCCTCCCATCTGGCCTAACTGCGAGCGAACTAATCGATGCAGGATCTGAGATCGAGGCCGAGCGCGAGTCTCGCTAAGTACCGGAGTTCGAATACCTGCGCAGTGCAACCCCTGCCCAGATCATCTCTACGACTCCGAACGGCCAAGCCCCTGAGAGAAATCCATAAATGCTTGAGAGAACACACCCAACAGCGAACAAGGCTATAAAAACCCTTCCTCTCGCCTCGAGTGCGTACATCATCATCATGAAACTCACGGCAACTACTCCATAAATGGTAATCGCCATAACTAGAGCCCTCTCACGTGATGCCTGCTCAACTAATCCACCGAACGCCTGTACCGAGGCGCACCGCGTATGCATCCTCCTCCGGAGCACTCTCATGGAGTGTTAGCTCAAGCACCCGATCGCGTGAGGTGCGCTCCAATTCATCGCCGGTACCGAGCAGGCGCGCCTCTGTTACAGACTCTGCATCGATACCCTCAACTAGAAAGGTTGAGGTAGCAGGTCGATCAAGAATCAGCGCGTAGAGCACTCCCTCACGCGTAGTGAAGCGCACCTGAGTTCCGTCACTGGTAACAGTTTGAGCACGATCCCACGGACGAGTCGCGTAAATAGCCTCACCATTACGGCTCAGCCAATCACCGAGGCCGCGAAGCGGTATCGCCTGCTCCTCTGGAATCGCCCCATGCTCGTTCGGCCCGATACCTATTAAGAGATTTCCATTCTTCGAGACGATGTCACAGAATGAACGAATGAGTTCGGTAGCGCTAACGATGTCCTCTGGTCTTTCATTTCGATTCGCCCCAAAGGAGTGCCCAACGCCGCGAGTTGATTCCCACTTCTTCTCTCGAATCTCTTCAAGCACCTCGTACTCAGGGGTTGTGAAGTCAAACCACTGCGCACCCGGGAAGGTAAGTCGCTTCTTATCGGCAGGTAGAAATCTCCAGACTGCCTGAAGTAACCGCCCTGCAAGGCGAAGAAGGCCGTCTCTCATCGGAGAACGTTTCATGCTCGAGACGATCCACCTGTCATTGATCACACCGTCAGGTACCGAGTTGTAATACTGAGCAAATAGCGCCGGTAAATCGCCTCCCTTTGGCCAGCCGATATCGTTCCAGAGCAACGAAGGCTTGTAGCGCTCAATTAGTTCGCTGACATGGCTTCTTACATAAGGTACATACTCAGGCTCACTTGGAGCGGCGAGCACAGCATCTGCGCCTTGAACCATCACTGCATCGTTAACCGGCCAGTCGTAGCCACCCGAGTAGTAGAGCCCCATGCGCATCCCGCGGGCCTTTACAGCTTCGCTCAAACCTCCAACCAAATCCCGACCGGCGTGATACTCGCCCTTGGTCGGGTGAGGAGTAATCGATGGCCAGAGCGCAAAGCCCTCATGGTGCTTTGTCGTCATCACGAGATAGCGCGCCCCTGCCGACTCAGCCACCGCTGCAATAGCATCGAGGTCGCAGTCTCTCGTACCTGCATTAAACGCTGGAATGAAGTCGTCATACTCAAAATCAACACCGTATGTATCTCTGTGGTGCTGCCAAGTAGGGCTCCCTTTGATCTGCATCGTGTTGCGGTACCACTCTGCATATGGATTATGACTCAGCATGCGCTTGGGGCCCTGAGTAATCAGCATCTCTTGGATATCGGGTACCTGCTCTGCCCAACCGGGCACCGAGTAGAGCCCCCAATGAATGAAGACTCCAAGCTTCGCATCGTCGTACCAACTCGGGAGCTCGTGGCTAGATACTGAATCCCAAGTTGGTTCAAACGTCACGACTCTCTCCTCTTTCAATGCAGCGCAATGGTTTGTGACGCTTAAATAGGCTTCCTCAAAGTCCGCAGACTCCCTGTTGTAGATAGGGGAACGTATCCATCTTTTACTGCACGCCGCCAAACCAAGAACGGTGCCTGGCCACCATCGGCAGGGTCTTCAAAGCAGTCATGTATCGCCAGCACTCCACCTGGGAGAACGTGCTTGGCCCAGATTACATAATCAGCCATCGCTACCTCTTCAGCATGACCGCCGTCGATAAAGAGAAAGCCGACTGGGGTTTGCCATGGAGCACCGACCGTTGGGGAGTCGCCAATAACAGCGATCACACTCGCCTCTAATCCTGCAGACTCAATCGTTCGACGAAAGTACGGAAGCGTGTCCATGCGACCTGTTTGAGGATCAACTACATCGGCATCGTGGTGCTCCCACCCTTCCTGATTCTCCTCAGAGCCTCGGTGGTGATCAATTGTAAAGAGCACGGTCCCGCATTCGCGCGCAGCAGCGCCAAGATAAACAGCAGACTTCCCGCAGTAGGAACCGATCTCAAGCAGTGGGCCTAGAAGGCCGCCTACTAGACCTGCCTCGTGGAGCGCGAGCCCCTCGTCGGCGGGCATAAAACCTTTTACGCGCTTTGCGACCTCTAGCTCAGACTCCGTGAGCATCAAATAACCGGAGTCTCTCGGTAGCGCCCAAACTCATCTGCGAATGTATTCATGATCTCGCCAACGGTTGCATATACGCGCACAGCCTCAATGATCGCTGGCATTGCATTTATAGTGGGGTGGCCAGCAACACGCCTGACCTCCGCGAGAGAACGCGCAACCGCCTCGCCATCTCGAAGCCGCTTTACCTCGGCGAGGCGCGCCAGTTGCTTCTCCTCAAACTGCGGCCCAATCTGAAGCGTCTCGGGGGCAGCGTCATCATTACCCTCAAGGAAATCATTTACACCAACGACAATGTGGCGGCCGTCATTGAGTTTGCGCTCTAAATCGTAGGCGGCCTGAGCAATCTCTCCCATGAAATAACCACTATCAATACCGGCGAATACTCCCTCAAGAATAGATCCGTTGCCCAAATCATCAAGATAAGAAAAGACCTCTTCCGCGAGGCGCTCCGTCTCATCCGTTAAGGCCTCTACATACCAGGAGCCCCCAAGTGGATCTGCAACATTTGCCACGCGCGTTTCGTGGGCGATTACCTGTTGAGTACGGAGTGCCAGTCGAGATGATTTCTCCGACGGAAGCGCCAATGCTTCGTCGAAGGAGTTTGTGTGGAGGCTCTGTGTCCCACCAAGCACGCCGGCAAGCGCCTCAATAGCGGTACGCACCAAGTTGATCTCTGGCTGCTGCGCAGTGAGTGAGACTCCGGCGGTCTGCGTATGGAATCGAAGCTGCATCGCTCGCTCAGTAGTAGCTCCGTAGCGATCGCGCATCCAATGAGCCCAGATGCGCCTTGCTGCTCTGAACTTAGCGATCTCTTCAAAGAAATCAACATGGGCATTGAAGAAGAATGAGAGGCGCGGTGCAAACTCATCGACAGTTAAGCCACGCGCAATCGCAGCCTCGACATAAGCAAATCCATTCGCAAGCGTAAACGCCAACTCCTGCACTGCTGTAGAGCCCGCCTCTCGGATGTGATACCCAGAGATTGATATTGGGTGCCACCGCGGCATCTCTTTTGCGCAGAACTCCACAACATCAGTAACGAGGCGCATGCTTGGGCGCGGCGGAAAGAAGTACTCCTTCTGAGCCTGGTACTCCTTGAACATGTCGTTCTGGAGCGTGCCTCCGAGTCGAGAGCGCGGCGTACCTCCATTCTCGGCGGCCACCACGTACATCGCGAAAAGAATCGGGGCGGGAGAGTTGATCGTCATTGACGTTGTGACCTTCGAGAGGTCAATATCTCGATATAGGTCCTCGACGTCAGCGAGGGTATCTACAGCAACTCCGCACTTCCCTACCTCTCCTATGCAGAGGGGATCATCTGAGTCTCGCCCCATGAGAGTCGGTAGGTCGTAGGCGGTTGAGAGCCCCGACCCGCCCGCTGCGAGTAACTCCTTAAAGCGAATATTCGTATCTGGTGCTGTTCCAAATCCGGCGAAGAGTCGCATTGTCCATAACTTGGATCGGTACATCGAGGCGTGGGGCCCACGCGTATAGGGAAACTCACCGGGGCGCTCTGCATCCTCCGGTCCGTATACGGGGTCGACCTCAAGGCCTGAGTACGTCGTGAAATCTGCTCTGCGTTCATCCATACCCATTACCCCTTCCTCGCATTGGAGACTCCGCTTGGCGATGCATTTGTCGATCTAGCCCACATAGTTACACGCTCTAGGCACAATGCCCCAATGTCCCCTATGCAAGCCCTAGTAACTCCGATATTCCGTGGCGATGCCCTGCTGTATATCCGCCGTCAACGGGGAGTGCAACACCTGTAACGAAAGAAGCATCGTCAGAGCAAAGAAAGAGCGCAACCGATGCGATCTCCTCAGCGCGGCCCAAGCGGCCGAGTTGATGTGAGGATGCGATGTCTTTCATCACTTCCTCCATCCCGGGCATTCCAAATACTCCAGATAGCAGCGGAGTATCTATGAACCCGGGGCAGATCGCATTGACTCGGATACCGCGCCTTCCGTAATCAATCGCGAGATTCTTGGTGAGAATCACTACCCCACCCTTAGACGCGTTGTACGCGCTCCCACCCTCAGTACCGATAAGGCCCTCAACACTCGCGAGATTCACAATCGATCCGCGTTGTGCGCCATCGACCCCAAAGAGCGGCTCCTGTTCGAGCATCGCTATGGCCGCGTATTTATCTACAAGGAATGTTCCCTTTAGATTGATGTTTATGACCCGGTCCCACTCAGCGGTCTCAAGCATGTTTACTGGCCCGCCACTTGCGATGCCCGCGGCGTGAACAACACAGTCGACTCGGCCATTGGCCTCGACCGCAGCGGCGAATCCAGCAATCACAGCACCCTCGTCGGTTACATCTATCTGCCTGTAAACAACCTCAGCGGGGAGTGACTCATCAGGAGAGTCAGCGATGTCCCAAGACTCAACCGTGGCACCCTCGGCTACGAATCTCTCGACCGTGGCTCGCCCAATACCTGAGGCCCCACCTGTGACTACCGCTATACGAGCATCTAATCGCCCCATTTAAGAACCCCCATCACGATTTATCTCCAAATACGCCTCGTGGCGATATCTGCTCCCCCCACCTTACGGGGAACTCTCACGGCAGAGTAGATTCTCGGCTCATGGATCATCAGCCCGAAGCACCCGACCGCAACCTCGCAATGGACCTCGCTCGCGCGACAGAAGCAGCTGCCCTAGCGGCCGGCAGGTGGCTTGGGCGTGGCGATAAAAACGGGGCCGACGGGGCTGCAGTCGATGCCATGCGTCTTGTGCTCAACACAGTCCCAATGGAGGGGGTTGTGGTCATCGGAGAGGGCGAGAAAGACGAAGCCCCCATGCTCTACAACGGCGAGGAGATCGGTTCTGGCGGGCCAGCGTGTGACATCGCTGTAGACCCCATTGATGGAACAACGCTTACCGCTCTTGGGCGCGACAACGCCATATCTGTAATTGCTCTCTCAGAGCGCGGAACGATGTTTGACCCAGGACCCTGCGTATACATGGACAAAATCGCTGTCGGTCCCGAGGCGCGAGATGTAATCAATCTCGACGCATCGGTCGCAGACAACCTTAAAGCCGTGGCTAAGGCCAAGGGCGAGAGCGTGCGCGATGTAACTGCAGTGGTACTTGACCGCGAACGCCATGCCGACATCATCAAGCAATGCCGTGAGGCGGGTGCACGAGTTCGCATCATCCAAGACGGCGACGTAGCGGGTGCAATCTCGGCAGCTTGGCCCGAGTCTGGTACCGACATCCTCTTCGGGATTGGCGGAACACCAGAGGGGGTAATCGCTGCTTGTGCACTTAAGTGTCTTGGGGGGCAGATCCTTGGTCGTCTATGGCCACGGAATGAAGCAGAGCGCAGAGCGGCTCTAGACGCCGGATATGACCTAAGCCAAGTACTCACAGCCGATGACCTCGTATCAGGCGATGACGTCTTCTTCGCAGCCTCTGGGGTCTCTGACGGCGACCTAGTGCGTGGCGTGCGCTACTTCGGAGACCACGGAACCAGTGAGACGCTGGTTATGCGCTCTCGCAGCGGCACAATCCGCAAGATTCGCTCGCAGCACCGCTGGACCAAACTCGCCAAGATCTCAGCTATAGATTTCTAGAACAGCAAACTCTAAGCGATTTAAGCGTTTGCTCCGGCTGCGTCTAGGCGCACCTCTGCACGCTGTAGAGCTTTCTTAGCCTCAACGTTCTCAGGGTCAGTGCGGAGTGCCGCCTCAGCAGCCTCCATCGCCGTACGCGCACGTACTACGTCTACGTCAGTACCCAACTCGGCAATATCAGAGAGAATCTTTACGCCCTCGCCTGATACCTCGACGAAGCCTCCGTGAACCGCTACTGCTGTCTCAAAGCGCGGGCCGCCATCTACCTCTTGCATGATCCTCAACTTCGAGATTTCGAGTGCCCCGAGATATGGCACATGCCCCGGTAAAAACGCAATGTCTCCACCCGTGGTTCGGGCAACGACCATTACAGCATCGCCCTCGAAGAGAATGCGCTCCGGAGAGACGAGCTCAACGAGAAATGCCATTAGGCGTTCTTCTCTAGATCGCGCTGCTTGGCGAGGACACTCTCTACGTTGCCGACGTTGAAGAACGCCTGCTCGGGGACATCATCCAAGTCGCCGTTTGCAAGCATCTCGAAGGACTCAATAGTCTCGTCAATCGGTACGAAGATACCGGGGAGTCCGGTGAATACCTCGCCAACGAAGAACGGCTGAGACAAGAAGCGCTGAATCTTGCGCGCACGGTTAACCGTGATCTTGTCCTCCTCTGAGAGCTCGTCGAGACCAAGAATCGCAATGATGTCTTGAAGCTCTTTGTAGCGCTGGAGAATCTCTTGAACGCGGCGTGCAACGTTGTAGTGGCGTGCACCAACAATCTCAGGGGTGAGGATGTTGGAGGTAGAGGCAAGCGGGTCAACGGCCGGGTAGATACCGAGGGCTGCGATCTGACGGGATAGCTCAGTCGTGGCGTCAAGGTGGGTGAAGGTCGTGAACGGAGCAGGGTCTGTGTAGTCGTCAGCAGGCACATAAACAGCCTGGAGCGATGTAATCGAGTGACCCTTGGTTGAGGTGATGCGCTCCTGTAGTTCACCCATCTCGTCAGCGAGAGTGGGCTGGTAACCCACAGCAGATGGCATACGACCTAGAAGGGTCGATACCTCAGATCCAGCCTGCACGAAGCGGAAAATGTTGTCCACGAAGAGAAGAACATCTTGGTTCTTAACATCGCGGAAGTACTCAGCGATTGTGAGTGCACTAAGTGCAACACGCAGACGCACACCTGGCGGCTCATCCATCTGGCCGTATACGAGTGCAGCTTTCTCGATAACCCCGGACTCCTGCATCTCGATCCAGAGGTCCGTACCTTCACGTGTGCGCTCGCCTACACCGGCGAACACCGATACTCCACCGTGCTGTGTTGCAACACGGTTGATCATCTCTTGAATTAGAACGGTCTTGCCTACGCCGGCTCCACCGAAGAGTCCGATCTTTCCACCCTGTACATATGGCTCAAGGAGGTCGATGACCTTGATGCCGGTCTCGAACATGAGAGCTCGTGGCTCTAGCTGGTCGAATGCGGGCGGCGGGCGGTGAATCTCCCAGCGGTCATCAATGTTCGTGAGTTCCTCTGCGGTGATATCGAGAGGCTCGCCAAGAACGTTGAATACGTGGCCGAGTACGCCGTCGCCGACGGGCATTGAGATGCCATGGCCGGTGTTGCGCACGAGAGTTCCGCGCTTGAGACCGTCGGTGGGCTTCATGCAGATAACGCGCACTCGCCCTGCACCAACCTGCTGAGCAACCTCTGCCGGGACAGTAATCGTCTCTCCCTCGAGGACAATATCCATCTCGAGAAGTGAGTTGATCTCAGGCAGCGAACCCGTTGGGAACTCGACGTCCACGACGGGTCCGGCGATAGCGATTACTCGCCCGTCCTTTAGAACCTTGTTTGAATCAGCGGTCATTGTCATCTTGTTTGATGCTCCTTCTTATGGCCTGGGCCTAGTTGTCGGGCCCTGCGCCCTGATGCTCGAGGTAGTCACGTTCAAACGCTATTGCGCGTGCTGCAGAGTCTTCATCTGCGTCGGCGTCGCTAGAGGAGAGTGCCTCTGCTCCACCAACGATCTCCATAATCTCGGTCGTGATCGCGTCCTGACGAGCGCGGTTCATAACTCGAGACAGCTCTTTAATTAGTTCTTCAGCATTATCTGTCGCTGCCTTCATGGCTCGCTGGCGTGCAGCGTGCTCTGAGGCTCCGGCGTTTAGGAGCGCTGCGAAGATGCGGGCCTCAATGTACTTAGGGAGAATATCTGCGAGAAGCGCCTCTGGGGAGCTCTCAAATTCGTACGAAGCGGTAGCCGAGTTTGAGGACTCGTCTCCGGGCTTTCCATCGCCGCCGCTGATCACTTCACGCTCTAGAGGGAGCAGCGGTCTACGTACAACCTCTTGCTTACCGGCGGAGATGAATCGCGTATAGATGAGTTCGACCTTGTCGTACTCCTCGTTGATGAATCGCTCGCTAACCAGCTGCCCGATTGCGCGTGCATCCTCGTAAGAAGGCTGATCCGAGAATCCAGTAAACGCATTGTCGATTCTAAAATCACGGTATCGGAAGTAGCCCTCAGCCTTACGCCCGACAAGGATTAACGCGTACTCGGCTCCGATTTCTTCGTCCTCAAGAATCGACCCCTCGGCTGCACGAACAACAGAGGAGTTATACGCTCCACATAGCCCACGGTCGGCAGTGATAACAATGTGCGCCGAACGCTTTACCCTCTCGCGAGGCTTCAGGATCGGGCTGTTGATGCTGCCTCCGCCTGCGGCGAGATCTGCAACTACCTTGGTGATCAATTCGCTGTAAGGAAGCGCGCCTTTTACTGCAGCCTGAGCCTTGACGATCCGACTACCCGCTATGAGCTCCATAGCGCGCGTGATCTTCTTGGTTGAGCGTACGGAGGAGATCCGTCGCTTGAGGATGCGCTCTTGGCCGCCGGCCATCTGTCCCTATCCCCCGCTACTACTCGGTTGGGAGAGTCTTGGTTGACTCGGCGTCGCCGAGTGCCTCAGCATCTGGATCAGGGGTGCCAGTCCCGGCAGCGGCCTCTGCAGCATTAGCGGCACGGAAAGCAACCTTGACATCCTCAATAGCTGCAAGCATGCGTCCTTCGTCTGGCAGGGTTCCCGTATCACGAATGTGTGAAAGAAGATCTGCGTAACGAGAGTGGAATGCATCGAGAAGGGCTGCCTCGAAGGCCTTGATCTGTGATACCTCGATGTCAAGGAGAAGTCGCTCTTTACCTCCACCAACGCGATCTTTACGCGCTGTACCGGAGAAGATGACAACTACCTGATCCTCTACTGGCATTGGAGAGTTAAGCGGCTGCTTGAGCAACTCAACAAGGCGGTAACCACTCTCAAGCTGCTCCTTGGAGACAGCGTCAAGGTCTGAACCAAATGTTGCGAATGCCTCGAGGTCGCGGAACTGTGCGAGGTCGAGCTTGAGGGTTCCAGCTACGCCCTTCATTGCCTTGATCTGTGCAGCGCTACCGACTCGCGATACCGAGATACCTACATCTACAGCGGGGCGCACACCAGACTTGAAGAGGTCGTCCTGAAGGTAAATCTGACCATCGGTGATTGAGATCACGTTGGTTGGGATATACGCAGAGACGTCGCCTGCCTTGGTCTCAATGATTGGGAGCGCTGTAAGAGAACCAGCACCTAGATCATCGGAGAGCTTCGCAGCACGCTCGAGAAGACGGCTGTGGAGGTAGAAAACGTCACCCGGGTAAGCCTCGCGACCTGGTGGGCGGCGGAGCAACAATGAGAGCTGACGATAGGCCTCAGCCTGCTTGGAGAGGTCGTCGTATACAACGAGTGCGTGGTCGCCGTTCTCCATCCACTCCTGCCCAATGGCAGAACCCGTGTAAGGAGCGAGGTACTTGAATACTGCCTCGTCACCCGCAGGGGCGTTTACAACAACTGTGTACTCCATTGCGCCGTAACGCTCAAGAGTCGCAACAGTCTGTGCAACCGATGACGCCTTCTGGCCAACAGCGACATAGATGCATTTCACACCTGAACCGCGCTGGTTAAGAATTGTGTCAATTGCGATCGTGGTCTTGCCTGTCTTGCGGTCACCAATGATCAACTCGCGTTGTCCGCGGCCGATCGGAACCATTCCGTCTACAGCCTTGATACCGGTCTGCAGTGGCTCGTGTACAGGCTTACGCCCTACGATTCCAGGGGCCTGGACCTCAAGACGACGAGTCTTGTCGGTACCGAGCGGACCCTTACCGTCGATGGGCTGGGCCAATGCGTTTACTACGCGACCTAGAAGGGCGTCGCCTACCGGCACGGCGAGAATGCGACCGGTTGCGCGCACTGCCTTACCTTCTTCAACGCCCTCAGCGCGGCCAAGCACAACTGCACCAATGGCGTCCTCGTCAAGGTTGAGGGCAAGACCAAGAAGGCCACCCTCAAACTCGAGAAGCTCATTGACTGCAGTATTGGGGAGGCCCGCAACGCGTGCGACACCATCGCCAACGCTTAGTACCTGCCCAACCTGCTCTGCAGCAAGAGTTGGTGAGAATGAATCAACGTGCTTGCGCAGCGCTGCGGCAATATCGGCTGCGTTAATTGTCAGCTCAGCCATGTCAGATCTGCTCCTTGAGTTGCTCGAGCCTGTGACGGACGGTCCCGTCAATAACAGTGTCGCCGACGCGGGCCACTAGACCCCCGAGAACCTTCGGATCAACGACGACTTTTACTTCTACTTTCTTACCCACAGCGCGACCAATTGCAATAGCAAGGCGCTCTTGCTGCCCTGCGTCAAGCTCAATTGCGCTGCGTACCTCGGCGACTTCGTGCTCACGACCCTCTGTTGATTTCTTGACAAAGAGATCGATAATCGCTGGAAGATCACTGCCTCTGCCCGCAGCAACCACGAGCGATGCAAGCGCAGTTGAAGAACTAAGAGCCTTAGCCCCCATCAACTCTGCAACCACTGCAACTCGACGCTCTGCTGGGAGTGAAGGGTCAACAAGTGCTGAACGTAGAGAGTCGTTGGCCTCGAATGTTCGGGCAAAACGAAATAGCTCGTCCTCGATCTCGTCGACGTGCCCCTCGGCACGCGCGATTACGAGGAACGCCTCTGCGTAAGCCTCGACGCGCTCCGCACTCATGCCCGGCTGCCCCCAACCTCATTGATGAAGGACTCGACGAGAGCCGTCTGAGTCGCAGCATCGAGATTGTGCTGAACAATGCGCTCCGCAAGCCCAATGGACATCGCTGCCACCTGAGTCTGAAGATCTGCCATGGCGCGCTCTGTTGCGAGAGCTGCGTCAGCGTTGGCGCGTGCGCGTACATCAGCGGCATCCGCCTCCGCTCGGGCAATCAGGTCGATTCGCACCTGCTCTGCAGCCTTGCGTGCCTCATCTACCAAGCCTGCGCCCTCGGCACGAGCCTCTGCGAGGATCTTCTCGTGGTCGGAGTCAGCGGCCTGCGCTGCGCTCTTAGCCTGCTCGGCTGCCTCGAGGTCTCCACGTATCTTGTCTTCACGATCCGCTAGCCCCTTACGAAGTGCAGGGAAGCCGAACTTGATGAGTCCGAAGGCGACGATTGCAAAGGACAGGCCTCCCCAGAAGAGCTCACCTGTCTCAGGCAGGATTGGGCTAGGTGCTGAGTAGCAGCCCTTTGCCTCGTCGTCGAAGAGGGCAGCGTCTCCCTTGCCCTCTTCCACAGCCGCTTCATACTTCTCAGCAGCCTTCAACAAGCACTCTGAAACCTCTCCTGCCGCCCCACTTGCGTGAGCCGTTAGAGGCATCGCTATGACCATGCTTGATGAGAGCATTGCTACCGCTAGCAGTCTCTGGATGCGCATTGCGCGTCCCTTCCCTTCGTGCGCCGTGGCGCCTAGATGACTTAGATGACTGAATAAATTAGATGACTTAGATGACTGAATAAATTAGATGACTTAGATGACTAAATAAATTAGATGAACTTGATAACGAAACCGATGAGGGCAAGTGCCTCAGCGAAGGCAATACCCAAGAACATTGTGGTGCGGACGTTTCCGGCCATCTCTGGCTGGCGTGCCATTGCCTGAACCGACTGACCGACTAGATAGCCGATACCGATTCCGGGGCCAATTGCGGCGAGGCCATAACCAACAGCGCTGAGGCCGTCCTTAAAGCCGGCGTCAGTAATACCAGTTGCGGCCAGGTTCATGAGAGTGCTCATGTTAGGTGTTCTCCTTATTATTTAGGGCTGTTATTATTTAGGCTGTTATTTAGGGCTGTAATGGTTTAGTGCTGTATTTCTCTTGACTATTAGTACTTGACTATTAGTACTTGACTACTAGTACTGCTATTAATTAGTACTGCTATTAATGCTCGGGGTGGACAGACTCGCCGATGTAGACGGCTGTAAGGATCGTGAAGATATAGGCCTGCAGCAAGGCAACTAGCACCTCGAATGCAGTCATGAATACCAGCCCAAAGAAGGGCAGCGGTACGAATGCGATTTGGTACCAGCCGCTGGTGTGCTTCATGAGCTCTATGCACATGACGGCAAAGACTGTCAGCAGTACGTGCCCGGCCACCATATTTGCGAAGAGTCGCACAGCGAGCGAGAAGGGTCGCACGAGGTACTTGGAGATGAACTCAATCGGGATAACCAAGATGTAGAGCGGCTTGGGCACTCCCGAAGGGGTGATGTTCTTAAAGATGTAGAGGGGTCCCTGCGCCTTAAAGCCAGCACCGATGAAGACAACCCAGACGATGATCGCAAGCAATCCCGGGAGTGCAATTCGGGCTGTGGCCGGGAACTGAATCCCAGGAATAATGGACCAGATGTTGATGAAGAGAATGTAGAAGAACAACGACGCTAGAAACGGCGTCCACTTCTTTCCCTCTTCCGGGCCCATCACCTCTACGGCGATCTGAGACTCGATGGCGAGGTAGCCGGACTCCGCTACGTTCTGCAGACCGGTAGGAACAAGCGCGCGCTTACGCCCTCCGATAAGAAAGATCGTTAAGCAGATAACCATGGATACAAGAACCATGATCCCTGTTTTATTAAGCGCAAAATCAGTACCTCCGAAGAGAACCGGCTTCCACTGAAATAACTCTGTGATCCCGTCAGGGAACAACTCGGCGACGACGGTCACCCTTCCTCCTTGCTTACGCGTTGCGAAATTGGTAGCGGTGCATCGGGCTTGAGGCCCGGCGCGCCGAGGGTCAGACTAAGCGATGGCATCTCCCAAAACAGGAGTCCAAGGTGCATTCCTGCAACCGTAATCACAAAAGCAGCGATGCTCACACTCGGGACCCCAGAGATTGCGACTACTGCTAGGAGGATCAGGGCGATGCGCAGCACGTACCCACCGATGGCAGCCACTGATACTGCCTCCGGGGAGATGCGGGCCGACCATGTGATGAGGCGCGAGGAGAGTAAGAAGTTTGCGCAGACCACCAAGACACCCAAAAAGGCTCCAATTGCAGACTTTTTGCCACCTAAAAGAGCGGAGAAAACGATCACAAGAGGGGCGATCAGGAGGGCTCGTCGGACGATATGGTCGGCTATTCGACTCTCATGATCCTCGGGGAGAATCGCGCGGAGGCCGTTACTCCCAAGAGCATCATCTCTAAACCCATCTCCTGCAGAGGTCATCGGGTCTCCGGCGCTTTCTCGAGCAGCTCTATCCCAGAGTCAGCGTTCGGGCGCTTCTCCCATGGCTTGCCTGCGTCCTCGGCAGCGGAGGCCGCCTGGTACCTGTAATAAATGGTGGTCACCACAGCGATAAGCCCGATTACTGCAAACAGCACTGTAAAGACCCGACCCGTCCCAAGAATGCCGTCTAAAAGTGCCCCAAGAAGCCCGAACATCAATGGCCCGAGCACGAAGGTGAGGGAGGTCGATAGAGCATCGGTGTAGCCAGGTTTGGGTTTGGGCACGAATGCCTTAGGGCGCAACGATTTTGGGAGAAACGATCTTGTACGAGTCGCCATAATTCTCCTCCCCCATCAGGCGCGTGACTAGCGCTCATAAACCTTTAGCGAACCATTGCGAACGGCCGAAAGGTACCCGATTTGGTGCCTGTGCGCCGAAACCAAATTAGCAATTTCTAGGAGTTCAAATCCCTAGGGAGCAGCAATTACAGCTTCTTCTGCTCGGACCCCACCCCAACAGGGGTTGTCAGCTCAAGCTCGTCCTCCCAGTCGCCTCGGCGAGGGAAGAAGAAACCGTAGAGCAGAAGCGCAAGGGCGAAAATCACGAGTGGTACGAGCGCATTGCCCTGGTCTGTGTAGGTCGGTATTAGGGCAACCCCCGAGAGGAGCGCCGTCCAGAGCCAGAGAATCGCAACGGTTCGCCTCGGACCATGCCCTAATCGCATCAGGCGGTGATGCAGGTGCTCTTTATCTGCAACGGCAAAGGATCTGCGTTTTATCAACCGTCTTAGAAAAGAAAAAGCCGTATCGATAATCGGGACCCCAAGAATTACAAACGGGATAAAGAGTGGCGCAAAGAAGAAGTACGTAACGCCGCTGTATTGGTAATCGGCTCGACCACCAATTGTGATGGTTGTGACAGCCATAAGAAGCCCGAGAAAAAGAGCCCCTGCATCCCCCATCATTATTCGCGCAGGGTGCCAGTTGTAAGGCAAGAACCCTAGGCATACACCCACAGCTATGACTGCGATTAAAGGCGCAAGGTTTGATCCCTCAAGAAACCCATTCTTAAACAACCGATCGCTATAGAGAAAGAGTGCCGTTCCTGCGATAGCGCATATCCCGCCGGCGAGACCATCAAGCCCATCGATGAGGTTGATTGCATTTGCGAATAGGACCACCATCAATACCGTGACGACCGGGGCAAGATCAGCGGAGAGAACCACGGTGTCGTTGAGCAAGAAGGGGACGCGAAAGAAGAGCATCTGAACGCCGAATAGAGATAGCACTCCCCCGGCTAAAACCATCCCAGCGATCTTCGCTGGAGGCGATACATCCCGCAGGTCGTCGAGCGCCCCAACAGCGAACATCACTGCCGCTGCAAGCATTACACCTAAGGGTTCAGATGACCCGTTGAACATCTCATGGAACTGGGGAATCTGTGATGCAACCGCCATAGCGACTACAAATCCGATGAACATTCCCGCTCCTCCGAGGGAGACCATCGGGCGCGTATGGATGCCGTGCGGGTTGGGGGGAACTACTGCACCAGCACGAATGGCGAGGCGACGCACGAACGGCATAACCGCGAGCGTTACTCCAAGTGCTACGAGAAACGCGACCGCGTAACCCCCCACTGTTCCTCGTCAGTCGTAGAGGCCGGGGTACGGCACGAAGTTGGCACAGAGCGAATTCACACGTAACAGAACAGAGGCGCATACCTGCTCGTCCTCTGGAGACCTCAGTACCTCCCCAATCATCGCAGCGATTACGGCCATCTGAGGCTCAGTCATACCTGTAGTTGTGACTGACGCGGTTCCGAGCCTGATTCCACTCGTGACGAATGGCTTCTCTGGATCGTTCGGGATTGCGTTCTTGTTGCAGACAATTCCGGCGGCGTCGAGGGCAATCTGAGCAACCTTGCCATTGACTCCAAAAGGACGTAGGTCAACGAGCACCATGTGATTATCTGTACCACCGGAGACGATTCTGAATCCCTCTGCGATTAGGCCATCTGAGAGAGCGCGAGCATTACGCACGATCTGCGCTGCATACTCCCTGAATTCCGGGCGCTGAGCCTCTGCGAAGGCAACAGCCTTTGCAGCGACTGCGTGCATAAGCGGGCCGCCCTGCAGACCGGGGAATATTGCCTTGTCTATAGCCGCGGCATGCTCTGCGCGACTCAAGATGCAGCCTGCACGCGGTCCGCGCAGAGTTTTGTGGGTAGTAAAGGTGACGACATCTGCATACGGAACTGGGGAGGGGTGCGCTCCACCTGCGATGAGTCCAGCGATGTGGGCTGCATCAACCATAAGTAGCGCCCCGACCTCGTCCGCTATCGACCTGAACTCAGCGAAATCGATTGAGCGCGGATAGGCAGTAGCCCCCGCAATGATCAACTTGGGCTGCTCTGCCACTGCGAGAGCGCGGACAGCTGCATAATCAATGCGCTCTGTCTCCGGATCAACGCCGTAAGCCACGAAGTTATAGAGGTGTCCACTGAAGTTGACAGGAGAACCATGGGTTAAGTGCCCACCCTGATCAAGGCGCAGACCCATCACCTTGTCGCCTGGGTTGAGGAGGGCAAAGTAGACAGCCATATTTGCGTTGGCGCCGGAGTGCGGCTGCACATTGGCATGCTCTGCACCGAACAATGCTTTTACACGCTCGCGCGCCAACTCCTCGGCCTCATCAACAACTGCGTTTCCGCCGTAATAACGCTTACCCGGATAACCCTCGGAGTACTTGTTAGTGAGGGGCGATCCCTGCATTGCCATTACCGCAGGGGAGGTGAAGTTCTCAGACGCAATCATCTGAAGCGTTGAATTTTGACGATGCACTTCGCGCTTGAGAATCGCAGCGAGAGCGGGGTCGGATGCTTGTAGAGCGGAGAAGGCTGGGTCGGTCATTTCGTAGTCCTTATGAAGTTGAGATTTATTTAAGTAGAACAGT
>CAMDSG010000007.1 GCA_945907055.1 Bifidobacterium breve
ATCTTTCCGCGAATCGGGAGGATTGCTTGAAACTCTGGATTACGTGCACGCTTCGCTGATCCACCAGCACTGTCGCCCTCCACAATAAAGAGTTCGGAGAGTGATGGATCTTTAGATGAACAGTCTGCGAGTTTTCCAGGCATTGATGCAGACTCAAGCAATGACCGCCGGCGAGTTAGATCGCGAGCTTGGCGTGCTGCAAGACGCGCACGCGATGCTTGAGTTGCTTTCATAACAATTGCTTTTGCCTCGGAGGGATTCTCCTCGAGCCAATCTCCAAAACGCTCGTTCGTCGACTTCTCAACTAGAGAGCGCATCTCCGTGTTGCCGAGTTTTGTCTTAGTCTGGCCCTCAAACTGCGGATTTGTGAGGCGTACCGAAATGATTGCAGTAAGGCCTTCGCGAATGTCCTCGCCTTGAAGGTTTACATCCTTCTCTTTTAGAAAACCTTTGTTGCGTGAGTATTTATTAACTGCATTTGTAAGGGCTTTTTTAAATCCCTCTTCATGCATACCGCCCTCGGTAGTTGCAATGTTGTTTGCGAAGGAGTGAATACCCTCGTTGTAACCAGTGTTCCACTGCATCGCTACCTCCACGATGCTCGTACCTACCGTGTCCTCGAAGGATGCAACCTTCTTGAAAATTGGCTCCTTGGTGACATTGAGGTGGCGCACAAAATCAACGATTCCGCCACTGAACTTGAATATCTGCTCAACCGGAGGATCGGGGCGCTCGTCGCGAAAGCGGATCTCTAGACCCTTATTGAGGAAGGCCATCTCACGGAGGCGCTCAATCAGTGTCTGTGCACGGAACTCGGTCTCTTCGAGAATGGTCCCGTCGGCCCAGAATGTGACGGTTGTGCCTGTCTTCTTGGAGGCAGCAACCTTCTTGAGGGCCCCCTTGGGCTTCCCGCCATTCTCGAAGGTCATCTCGTACTTTCCGCCATCGCGGTGAATCTCGAGATCGAGGCGTCTTGAGAGTGCGTTTACGACGGAGACCCCCACACCATGGAGCCCTCCCGAGATCTTGTAACCCTCTCCACCAAATTTCCCACCCGCGTGTAGGACAGTAAGGACAATCTCTGCAGCTGATTTCTTTGGGTCTTCGGGGTGAGGATCTACCGGAATCCCGCGACCGTTATCTGAGACGCGACATCCTCCATCGGGCAGGAGTGCGACGTCGATGCGATTGGCATGCCCAGCCATTGCCTCATCAACGGAGTTGTCCACTACCTCGTAGACAAGGTGATGAAGTCCGGAGATTCCGGTTGAACCGATATACATCCCAGGGCGCTCGCGCACCGGCTCGAGACCTTTTAGAACCGTAATATCCTTTGCGGCGTATGCCACTCGTGAAGCACCTCTTCGGGGTTGATTATGGGTTGAGTTGGGGATGAAATTGGGCCTATACAAGACCCGATAAACACCTATTGAAAATTGGGTCGAAAATTAGCTCGGAGATTGGGGCCGAAATTACCCCTACTCTCGATCAATACAACGTGGGAAAACACGCGAAAGTGCTGGTCAGAAGGGGTTTTTCGACTTCAGGAACCTTATCAGAAACCAGGGACAATTACCTGCGTTTCGCGGGATCATTTCTCGTGATTTAAGGGCAAGCAACGAGTCTCCGATTTAAGCATCCAGCAGCTATTTCTTGGGCCAGGTTCATAACAAATCTGCCTTCTCTCAACACCATCTGCGCTGTGTACTAGTGGGCTCTGGGATCGATCCGTAACACTCGGACCTTCACATCGAGAACGGAGCCCTCTCCGTTGCGTGCGTTTACCTCCTGGGCTATTCGCGCCCCCTCGAAACGCGCACGCGATGCCCACTCGGGCTGTGTCGCACCTAGAACGAGCACGCCTTCTCGAAGCGATACGAATTGAACATGCTCGCTTAGCTCCTCGCCGAGAATTTCACTCCACGAATCACTAATCGCCCCAATCTTGCGTGGGTCGTCGGCACCGAGGTCGCGCCCCACTGCACCTAGAACATCGGAGACGCTCTGGGGATCACGATTCCTCCCCCTGCCTCTTGAATTCCCGTCACTCAACCTCGCTCACCATCCCTGACTCAACCCGAAGCCATCGATCTGCCTTGACTCCATCCGGTAGAAGGCTTGCGGTCGTTAGGAGAGTCTGACCTCTCGGGAGATTGGCTACCAATGCCTCCGAGCGGGCAGGGTCTAGTTCGCTGAAGACATCATCGAGTAGCAGCAAGGGCTCCTCCCCTAGAACCTCTGTGACCACCCTGTGCCCGCCTAAACGCAGGGCTAGCGCCAGACTCCTTTGCTCCCCCTGCGATGCCGTAGAGCGAGCCTCGAGCCCGTGTAGTTCAATTCGCCAGTCGTCCCTATGCGGGCCCACGAGGGTCACGCCGCGTTCTATCTCTTTAGCCTGCATAACTATTAGTGATCTGAGGATCTCCTCCTCAATCTCCTTGGCGTCATCCGTGAGGGTTGATTGGCTCCACTCGACCTCATATCGCGCCCGCACTGCAGGATCCTCACGAGCCAAGTCTGCATATGCCTGAGAAATTGCTGGGAGAAGGCGGTCGGTTAGGCGTAGCCGTGCACGAATTAACTGGGCCCCGGTTTGAGCCAGCTGTGTATCAAATACCTCGAGCGTTGTGCGCGACTCCGTGTCGCGAACTCCGCCTTTGAGGAGAGCGTTTCGCTGCCTAAGAACACGATCGTAATCAGATCTAACAACTTCATACCGCGGCGCGCTCTGCGAGAGTAAATCATCAATAAATCCACGGCGTTGTGCTGGTCCGCCCTTGATTAACTCAAGATCGTCAGGAGAGAAAATTGTTGCGCGCACCGAGTCGCCTAGGTCTCTGCGTTTCGCTAATGGCTGACCGTTAACAAGTATTCGGTTTCGACCACTTGCGCGGATCTCGGCCTCAACGCGTACAACTCCAGAGCCGCGCATCGCGTCGACACGAACAATCGCCGCATCAGACCCAGCGCGAGCTAATGCACTATCGGCTACACCCCTGAATGATCTCCCCGTAGCGATCCAGTCAATAGCCTCAAGGAGGCTTGTTTTTCCCTGTCCGTTCGCACCTGTAATTACAGTGCAGCCCGGAGGCAGCGTTAGATCAAGTGACTCGTAACATCGAAAGTCGGTGAGCCATAAACGGGCAAGACGCACGTTGAGTGATCAGGAGATCCGTACCGGCATCAAAAGGTAGAGGAAGTCTCCACCAGTCTCTGATGTCGAGCGAAGAGTCGCAGGCTTAAGCGGATCTACGGTCTCGAGAAGTGCTTCCTCGCCACCAATTGCTGCGAGTCCATCGAGTAAGAACTGCGGATTGAAGGCGACACTCATGTCTGTTCCTTCAAACTTTGCCTCGATGGTCTCCTTCGCATCTGCTCGCTCTTGCGCGCTTGCGGATAACTCAAGACCCTCGCTGCTCATAGTGAGACGAACCGGTGTCGAGTCGCGCCCCTCACCAACTATCTGCATGAGCCGTGCCGCCTCCTCGAGCGCGTCCTTCGCAACAATCAAGCGATTTGGGTAGCCATCTGGGATCAGCTGCTCGTAGTTCGGGAAGTCCCCATCGATGAGACGGGTCACTACCGAACGATCCTCTGAGGCAAAAGCAACCTCGCGCTCGCCGAGAGTTACGGTGATGGATCCGGTACCAAATACGCGCTGTACCTCGTTGAGGCCTTTTGCAGATACGAGGACTTTCTGGCCCTCAGTAAGAAGCCCTACCCCAGGAAGATCGCGCACTGCTAAGCGATAGGAGTCAGTAGCTACTAGGCGAAGCCCAGTTGCGGTAGCCGCTAGAAGAACACCTGTGAGTATCGGCCGGGCATCATCTTTAGATGCCGCTGGAATTACCTGACGCAACGCCTCGGCAAAGGGTCCAGCCTCGACGCTTACGCTTGTTCCCTCAGGAGAACCAACCTTCGGAAAATCGTCAGCAGGTAGCAGCCGCACGCTTACCTGTGCTGGCCCACCAGAGATTTTTGCGTCATCCCCCGTAACTTCAAATGTCACTGCTCCTGGCTTCAATCTGCTTGTGAGCCCATCGAAGAGTTTGGCTGGAACAACGGATACCCCAGGCGAATCAACTTGAGCTGGGATTCGCACACGTATCGTTAGATCGAGGTCAGATCCAACCAACTCAATGGAGTCATCGGCTGCAGTTACCTTGATTCCTGACAGGACAGGCATGGCACCGCTTCGAGCAGCGACTGCCCTCTGCGTGATGCTAATTGCCTCGGCCAAGGTGTCACGTTCGCATCTAAATTTCACTTGTCTCCTCCACACACTTTTATTTGTTAATGATGGTTGTAGTAGTAGTAGGGCCTGTGGATTGTGCATAACTGCACATAACCGCAGGTCATGCGGGTTTCTTAACCCCTGTTAGATATCCACAGGGTTGCGCGCTTTGAGGTGGGGTGCTGATAGGTGCTGAGAGGTTTCCCACCGCGAGAGGGTAGTTGTCCACAGCAATCCACAGCTTTATCCACCGGTACCTAATCTGATTCTCCCCATTAGCTCATTGACCTGGTCGAATACCGTGTGTCGCTCAGTCAATAGGCCCTTTATTTTCTCGACAGCGTGTATCACCGTTGTGTGATCTCGCCCGCCGAACTCCTCTGCGATTCGGGGGTACGAGTAGTCGGTCATCTCTCGAAATACGTACATGCCGATCTGGCGAGCCATTACGAGGGGCCGGCGGCGTGAGCGTCCGCATAGGTCCTCAACGGGGAAACCAAACATTTTCGCGGTCTCGTCGAGGATTAATGCGGGGGTAATTACCCTCGGCTTGGTTGGGGGAAGGATGTCATGGAGAACCTGCTTAGCGATCTCCTCGGTTAGGGGGGAGCGATTCAGGCTTGAGTATGCAGCAACCCGGATGAGCGCGCCCTCCAATTCGCGAACATTGTCTGAGATATTTGAGGCAATGAAGTCGAGAACCTCAGAAGGAATCCCGGCGAGGTTCTCCGACTCGGCCTTCATTCGTAGAATTGCGAGCCTTGTCTCGAACTCTGGGGGCGAGACGTCTGTTATCAACCCCCACTCAAGACGAGTTCTGAGGCGATCCTCTAGGCGAGGAATCTGTTTGGGCGGGCGGTCAGAGGAGATAACAATCTGATTACCTGCCGCGTGTAGTGAGTTAAAAGTATGGAAGAACTCTTCTTGAAGTTGCTGGCTGCGCTCCAAGAACTGAATGTCGTCAACTAGAAGCACCTCAACCTCGCGATATCGGCGCCTAAAAGCGTTAGATGTATTTGACCTAATTGAGTCGACGAACTCATTCATCAAAGTCTCGGTTGATACATACCTAACTCGCTGCAACTTGTGTACGTCGCGCACGTAATTGCCGATTGCGTGGAGAAGGTGAGTCTTCCCAAGCCCAGCAGGTCCATAGATAAACAGGGGGTTGTAAGAACGTGCAGGATTCTCGGCGACTGAGAGAGCCGCGGCGTGGGCAAAGCGATTAGAGGCACCGATTACAAAATGCTCGAAGGTATAACGGGGGTTGAGCGAGGCCCACTGGGCCTGGTTCTCTCCGCCGCCTGTCTCCAGCGACCCTGACCGTGAAGACCCTGATCCTGAAGACCCTGATCCTGAAGACCCTGATAAAGCGGCCGATTGCTGGTGAGTTCTCGTTTGATTATCACCGAGTGGGTTGCTACGAGCAGGCCCCCTAGTGGAGGTCTCGTAGTGGAGCGAGAGGTTCTCATCGAGAGTTATCGATTGCTCTATTCGATCTGGGGTGGAGACGATTAACTCAACCTCGATCTCCTCCCCTGTTGCCTCTTGGAGAAGCGAGGTCAGCAGACCGGTGTAGTTGCTGCGAAGTTTCTCGCGCGCTACGCCGCTTGGGACCGAGAGGGTAAGTACCTCACCGTCAAAGGAGACTGCGCGCACTTCGCGGAACCAGGCATTCCAGGTGGCGTCTTTAAGTTCGGCGCGCACAGCAGCAGCCCCAATTGCCCAGAGCTCCTCTGCCTGTGTCATCGCAACTTCCACGCCGTCCAAAATGCCCCACTTGAATTAGTCGCCACTTACAAGAATCGCTACTGCGAATCCCTGACCAAAGATTCTCTCTAGATACTTCTAATTACTTAATTCGCAATCGGAAAATGTGCGGTAATAGCGCACCCGAGAACTCCCCGATGCAGCGCTTTTCTAGACTCAATCCCCCAAATGTCATTTCGAGACTCTCCACAGGTCTGTATAAATAACGCGCCCCTGAATTACCCCGAGGGGCGAACGTAGCAAACTGCCGCCCGAATAGCGAACGGTGGATAACCTCGGAGAGCCGCTAACTAAGGGAGTTTGCGAGGTTGTCCCCAGCCTGAAAACATGCTAGGGGCCCTTGATGCGCTCTGTGGAAAACTCGTATTGCCCCACGTTGCGAAGCTCGCCCGATCAAGCGTATGATTTCGCCTCGTCTACGCCCTTGAATTCGACTCACCATTCATCGTGAGTTCTCTGGGGATCAACCCTCTAAACCGAAGAGGCTATACATGAAGCGCACCTTCCAGCCAAATACCCGTAAGCGCAGTAAAACCCATGGTTTTCGCCTCAGAATGCGCACCCGTGGCGGCCGCGCAGTGATCAGGGCCCGCCGTGCGCGGGGCCGTTCGCGGCTCTCGGCCTGATCTGGCGTATCCGCGACCATGCGACATTCGTCGCTTTCGCGCGCTCCCCATCTCGCCGTAGCGGCGCAATCTCGGTTCGCCGAATTGGTGGGTCCGCTGAATCCCCCCCACGGGTTGCGTATGCTCTCGGAAAGCGAGTGGGAGATGCCCCAACACGAAATCGACTGCGGAGACGGCTCCGTGCTGTTGTCAGAGAGCTCGATTCTGAGCTCGTTGGCGGCTCCGCTTACCTCATCGCCGCTAGACCTGAGGCCGTACTCATGAGTAAGACGCAGATTGAGGTCGCTCTAACGGAGACTTTTCGCGCCCTTCGAGGAGAGGCATGAGACTCAGTCACGCAACCTCAATTTTGCATCAAGAGAACGGTCAAGAATCCCGTCAAGAATCCCGTCAAGAATCCCGTCAAGAATCCCGTCAAGAAACGCCCAGCGCTTTGATTAGCCAATCCCTTGCTTCCCGAGCCTCCCGCCGCTCAATACGCGCATATCAATGGGTAACCGCAGGGGCAATGCCTCGTTGTCGATTTGCGCCTTCCTGCTCTCACTACGCGCACGATGCAATCGAGGCGCATGGGGCGATTCGAGGTATATGGCTGGGGATTCGACGTATTGCCCGCTGTCATCCTTGGAATGAGGGCGGATTTGATCCGGTCCCATTGGGGCCCCTGGCAATCACGGCCCAGCGGCATACGAACTCTCTACACGACTCAATTAAGTAGGCGATCTTGTACATACTCGGAAATATTTTCTCAGACGTCTTTGCCTCATTTCTCAATGCCCTTGGGTACCTCCTAGCGGTTTTTTATAGCGTTATCCCCTCTGCCGGTATCGCAATCATTCTTTTGACGATGCTGCTGCGTTTAATCGTATATCCACTAACGGCGAAGCAGGCCAAGTCGATGCTCTCGATGCAGCAGGCCCAGCCTGAGATAAAGAAGCTCCAGGCTAAATACAAAGACGATAAGCAGAAGCTCAACGAAGAGATGATGGCTTTCTACAAAGAGAACCAGATCAATCCCTTCGGAGGCTGCCTACCGCTGCTTCTCCAGATGCCAATCTTCATCTCGCTCTACCGACTGCTCAATGACATACCAAAGCATCTGCCCCAAACAGGGCGGTTTAGTGCCTTTTACAATGAGATCTGCATTCCAGCGGGAGTCAACACCTGCAACGCCAAGCCGAAGCCTATTTACAAGCTTCCATTCTTCAACAACGGCACCTTTGACCTCCACCTCAGTGCCGGTAGTGGGCATGACAGCATTATGGCTGCGCTTCCATACTGGGGATTAGTCGCCCTCGTTGTGGTCACTGCCTTCTACCAGCAGAAGCAGACCATGCGCTTCCAGACACAGGTAAACGCCCAGATGCAGATGGTGGGCAAGATCATGCCCCTCTTCTTTGCTTTTATCTCGATCAATATCCCAGCTGGAGTAGTCCTATATTTCTTCGTGAGCAACCTTTGGCAGATCGGCCAGCAGGAGGTGGTGTACCGCAAGATTGGTACCCCCAACGGCGAGCCGGTCGGGAAGAAAGCCAAAGCCGCTGCAATCGAGGCAAAGAGTCGGGAGGCCACAGCGCTTCCTGAGATCGAGTCCGGTGGCAAGAGCCCCGGAGGGCCAGGTAAGACAGCATCGGGTGGATCGAAGCAGGCACCAAAAGCCTCCGGCCAGGACCCGAATCGCGCAAGAAAACGAAAGCGGAAGAAATAAATGGAGTGGGTTGAGACAACAGGAAAGACTCTCGTAGAGGCAGTTGACTCTGCGCTTACAGCACTTGGAGTAGATGAATCCGATCTCGAGTACGAGGTACTTCAGGAGCCAAAGTCTGGGATTCGAGGAAAACTTGGTATGGGTTCGGCGCGAATTCGTGCTCGGGTCAAGCCAATCTCTCGTGAGAAGCCCAATGATCGTCGCCGTCGCCGTAGCCGTGAGGAGAAGGGCGAGCGCAGCGAGGGCTCCGATCGGAACCGGCCGCGTTCTGGCCCCAAGGGCGATAAAAACGGTAAGGGGAAACCCCGCTCAAACGAGGGAAGATCCGATGCTGGAGATGAGTCAGGAAAAGACTCAGGAAGAGATAGTGACCGGGCCGAGGGCTCGGGCGAGGCGGGGCGTCGAAATCGACGTCGCGGAGGCGCGGGGCGTTCGTCCGGCGGAGACAGGGAGAGAACTGTGGAGAAGTCAAGTGTTTCAGTAGAGGACCAGGCCAAGATCGCTGGCGAGTTTCTTGAGGGTCTAGTTGGGTCCTTCGGTTACTCCGGCTCAGCATCGAGCGTGATCGAGAATGACGACATCACAGTATCGATCGAGGGCGAAGGCCTTGGGCTGCTAATTGGCCCCCAAGGAGTAACGCTCGTAGCCATCGAGGAACTCTCCCGTGCCGTACTTCACCGCGCCTGTGGGAGCGGAACAGCTCGACTTCACGTTGATGTAACTGGCTACCGAGCCGCTCGCCGCGAGGCACTCGCTGGCTTCGCCGCCCAGGTTGCCTCAAGAGCAGTCGAGACCGGCAAGGAGCAAGCCTTGGACCCGATGAACGCATCGGATCGCAAAGTCGTCCATGACGCTCTAGTGGAGTTCGAGGGTGTTGAGACCCTCTCTGAGGGCGACGACCCTCGGCGCTACGTAGTCGTCCGACCCTCCTGATTCGGGGCCGGAATGCCGGCAATTCTTCTAACTGAGGCTGCGCGCGAGAATCTTCTGATGGTCTTCGAGGCCGCAAAGGAGGAGGGAGCGCTAGGCCCCTCGCCCGTAGACGAGCACCTAAAGCACGCCCTTGCATGGGCTGAGATCCTCCCTGAGCCGAAGAGGTTTGTAGATCTTGGTTCTGGGGGAGGCGTGCCAGGATTAATTTTGGCGATGCTTTTCCCCGACTCCGAGGCGGTCTTGATCGATGCTCGACGTAGGCGCTCAGCGAATCTAGAGATTTCGGTCCATACCCTTGGGCTCGGGGAGAGAGTCTCCGTTCTCTGCGCTCGCGCAGAGGAGGCAGGTCGAGATCCCGAACTGAGGGGAGGATTTGATCTAGTAGTTGCTCGAAGTTTCGGCTCCCCGGCCATCACAGCAGAGTGTGCCGCCCCCTTTCTAGCGGTTGGCGGGAGCCTCTCTGTCAGCGAACCCCCTAGCGCAAGCGATGATCGCTGGCAATTGGAGGGCCTCAATGCACTTGGGCTTGCTAAGCCCGAGCTCCATCGAATTGGCGAGGCGGGATTTATGGTGAGCCAACTCGAGACCCTCTGCCCCGACCGTTACCCAAGAAGAAACGGAATGCCTGAGAAACGGCCGCTCTGGTAGGGAGACTTTGGCAGGGCTCGCCAGGGGGGTGTTCCACGTGGAACACTTGAATCGGCCAATTATGGGTCTCAATTTTCATAGTGAAGCGTTTTCATTTTGAAGCGAGAGCAAGTGAGGAAGTAGATGTTTCACGTGAAACATATTGAATTGGGTGGCGGCTAGCAGTCGGCCTAATAGAGAGACTTTTAGGAATATTCTCTATTTTTTGAGAAACTAGCCTTCAAACACTTGACCAGCGGCGCTGACTCGGTGAGGATGGCTGAGCTCTGGAGATTGGGATTTGCAGAACTCCGTTGAAGGGATATAAGTGGCTAAGAAGAGTGGTGGAAAGGATCGAGGGGCAATCTTTGGGTCCCGTCGACGTCGAGAGTCAAATGCTTCGCAAGAGTTACCCACTACAGATTTTGTGAGGGTCGAGGAACCCCGGCCGGAGCCCCAGATGAAGCCAGAGACCGAAGCCGAGATTAGAGAAGTCGTCACGAGTGAGATAGAGAGCAAAGATGGAGATCAAGTGAGCGAGGATATTCAGGACGCTGGCGCTGAGAGTAAAATAGGCGCCCAGAGCAAGGCCCCAGAGGAGCCAGAGCGTGAGCCGGCGCCAGAGCCTTCAACCCCTGAGACGGAGCCAGAGAGATTCATTCTCCCTCGGGTGGTCTCAATAGCGAACCAAAAAGGTGGCGTAGGCAAGACCACTACGTCAGTAAATCTAGGAGCCTCCCTCGCAGAGCAGGGATATCGGGTACTAGTCATTGACCTAGACCCTCAGGGCAATGCAACTACGGGCCTCGGGATCAATGCCCGCAATCTAGAGTCATCCATCTATGACGTCCTCATGACGGATCTTCCCTTAGAGGACTGCATTGAGGCGACAAGCCTAAAGAATCTATTTGTTGCCCCAGCCACCATTGATCTCGCTGGTGCAGAGATTGAATTAGTCCCTGCATTCTCTCGTGAGATGAAGTTGAAGCGGGCGATTGACGCAGTCAAGGATGATTTTGACTGGATAGTCATTGACTGCCCACCCTCCTTGGGGCTCCTAACTATCAATGCCTTCGCTGCCTCTGACGATGTAATCGTACCGATTCAGTGCGAGTACTACGCCCTTGAGGGATTGAGCCAACTGGTGAGGAATGTTGGGCTAGTGCAGAGCAATCTAAATCCAAATCTCAAGGTTCGTGGGATTGTGATGACAATGTACGACGCACGAACCAAACTCTCAGATCAGGTTCAACAAGAGGTTCGAAGCCACTTTGGGTCTACCGTCTATCGGACCGTCATTCCACGCACGGTGCGCCTCTCGGAGGCTCCATCGTTTGGGCAACCAATCACAGTATTTGATTCACTCTCTCGCGGCGCCGTTGCATATCGCGAGCTAGGCAAGGAGGTGAGCCATGGCACGTCGAGGCGGATTGGGTAAGGGGCTAGGTGCTCTAATTCCCCAGGGGACTGGGGAGGCAGCACCGGTAAGCGGTGGCGGATTGGAGCAGGTCCCTGTATCTGCGATCTCTCCTAATAAGTATCAGCCGCGCTCGCACTTTGACGAAGAGGAGCTCACATCGCTCGCAGAGTCAATACGGGCGGTCGGGGTTCTCCAGCCTGTACTTCTTCGTCCAACCGGCGAGGGAACCTATGAACTGATTGCCGGCGAGCGTCGCTGGCGTGCTGCAAGGAGGGTTGGGCTCCAAAGCATCCCGGCCTTGGTCCGCGAGACCGCTGATACTCAGTCCCTTGAGCAGGCCCTAGTCGAGAACGTTCATCGCTCTGACCTAAATCCAATGGAGGAGGCCGCTGCCTACCAGCAACTCATTGAGGATTTCTCAATGACCCATGAGCAGGTTGCGATACGAGTAGGGCGCAGCCGAGCATCGGTTACCAATACCCTCAGACTTCTTCAACTTCCGCCCTCAGTGCAGCGACTTGTTCGCGACCGCGCGCTCGATATGGGGCATGCTCGCGCTCTCTTGGCGAGCCCGGATCGTGCATTCCAGGAGGCGCTTGCCAAGCGTGCCTCTGCAGAGGGGCTATCGGTTCGAGTAGTAGAAGAGGCCGTGCGGGCCCACGAGGGAACTCCCTCTGCTAATCCGCCGGCTAAGTCTCCATCTGGAGAATCTAACTCGGCGGTCCGACCGGCGGCCCTCCTTGAGTTGGAGCAGTTGCTAGGGGATCACCTAGATACTCGGGTCAAAGTCACAATGGCTGGGAAGCGTGGGCGTGTTGTGGTTGAGTTCTCAGACCTAGTTGATCTTGAGCGCATATATCGCGCCATGACTGGGGAGAAGCCCTAGTTCAGGTTTAGGCCTCGCGAGGAATCTTTACTACAGGGTTCTCAAGCGTTAGGTCCAGATCCGGCTTCTCAATGCCGCGCTGAACTCCAGCGGCGATCGCTAGCCCAATCTCTTCAACCCTTCGAACTAGGACCGAGGTCTCGGCAGCGTCGTTCTCGCCGGCTGGCTGAATCACGACTGCAGCCATCTTAGTCTCCCGCAGAACTCTGAGCATACGACCACTGGTGCTAGTGGCATCTAAGTCGTCAAGAACAGATGAGAGCTCGGTGGAGACTGCACTCGCCATGCGGTATCCGGCCTCTGATCGATAGCGCTCCGACTCGAAGAAGCAGACCCTTGACCCAGGTCGGTCACCTAAGGAGATCGAGATAAATATTGAGGCCTCTGAGCGATTCGCCTCCTCAATCAGGGTGTGGTCATCGGTGCCGTTATGGTCTGCGACTACGGAGACCCCCATATTTACGAGGTGGCGTTCAATTACCCCGCCAAGTAGAGAAAGCTCTGGAGCGGTTGCGAGGAAAACTACCTGCCCTGTTATCTCCCGATTTGCTTGGCGCAGAGCCTCGCGTTCGCGTACTGCAGCCACCGATGCTCCAGCCTGCTCGCCTAAACGGTCGAGGCTCTCAATGGTAGATGGCCCAACCACGCCATCGGGGGCGACTCCAGCATTTCGCTGAAAATCAAGGAGGCCAGCTGCGGTATCCGGACCGAAGATTCCGTCTTCGCGCCCCGCATCGAATCCAAGAGCGTTGAGTCGCCGTTGAAGTAGTAGCACATCATCCCCGCGCAGCATTGGGCGGTGCTGAGAGAGTAGGCGGTCACCAAGGACTCGACCACTCTCTACAAGCGATGCCCATGTCTGGGGGCCACAGACCCCATCAACCCTTATCCGGCGCGACTCTTGAAACTGCCGGACTGATTTCTCAGTCTCTACCGAGTAGAGGCCGCTTGGGTCCTTCGAGGCAAAGCCCGCAGAGGCCAGGCGCATCTGGAGATCGCGAACAGGCTCTCCGCGTGCCCCTGCACGCAGTACCTCAGATGTCACCCGATGAACTCGGCGAGGTCCTGTAGAAGTTGGGCCTTACCCTTGGCGCCAACAATTCGCTTGACCGGCACCCCATCTTGAAATACCAGCATGGTGGGGATGCTCATTACGTCGAAGCGCCTTGCAGCCTCAGGGTTGTCGTCGATGTTGAGCTTGCCGATCGTAAACTTGCCGGCCTGCTCATCAGCGATCTCGTCGAGGATCGGGGCGACCATCTTGCAGGGTCCGCACCATTCGGCCCAGAAATCAATGAGGATCGGGGTGGAGGAGGCAAGAACGGTCTCGTCGAAAGTGGAGTCAGAGAGGGTAACGATATTTGCGGACATGGGGTGGTCCTTTCGGGTTGCCTTGTAAGTTGAGTTCTCTGTGCTTATCGTACAGTCATTAACACATTTTAGGGGATTGGTATTCCAGAAGAGTAACTGTCTATGTCTTTTAGAGAGTTACTCGTTTGCTGCGAGCCATCGCTCTGCCTCGATTGCTGCCATGCAGCCAGTACCCGCCGCGGTAATTGCTTGGCGGTAGACGTGATCCGCAACATCGCCTGATGCGAATACTCCGTCGATACTCGTCTTCGTCGAGCTTGGAGCCGTGATGATGTATCCGTCGCCATCTAGGTCGAGAACTTCGTTGAATAACTCAGTAGTCGGGTCGTGCCCTATTGCGATGAAGAGCCCCGTTGCACTGAGAGCAGAGAGCTCTCCTGTATTGGTGTCTCGCAGTACGACGCTCTCTAGTTTTGTCTCTCCCACGAGTGAGTCGACCGCGCTATTCCAGCGCACCTCAATCTTTGGATTCGCCAACGCGCGATCTTGCATGATTTTCGATGCGCGAAATTCATCGCGGCGGTGCACGAGCGTCACTTTGGATGCAAATTTTGTTAGGAAGGTTGCCTCCTCAAGAGCAGAGTCGCCACCACCGACTACAACAATTTCGTGATCTCTAAAGAAGAACCCATCGCAGGTAGCGCACGTGGATACACCACGACCGATTAAACCTGCTTCACCCTCAAGACCAAGCATCCGTGCAGTTGCACCGGTCGAAATAATCATCGTTTTGCCACGATATTCGTCGTTTCCTACCCACGCACCAAAGGGTGATGAGGTGAGATCAACGCGGTCGGCATTAGCGGTAACAAACTCAGCACCGAAGCGCACTGCTTGTTCGCGCATGTTCGTCATTAATTCTGGGCCCATGATTCCCTCTGGAAAACCAGGGAAATTCTCTACTTCTGTGGTGAGCATGAGCTGCCCACCAGAGGAGAAACCCTCGATAACAATTGGGCGAAGATTGGCGCGCGCCGTGTAGATAGCGGCGGTTAATCCTGCAGGTCCTGATCCAACAATTACTACATCGCGAAGTTCAGTCACTTGAGTTTCCTTGTGCAAAACGAGAACGTTGGCGCCAGACAAAGTATCCGAGTAGTGATACCGCTACTCCTTCAATCATCCACGCTGCCCAGACGGGGAGCGGAATGGAGAGAATACGGAGTAGTGCAATAAGCAGGAGAGTAAATGCAGAGATCGCAAGGATTCCTACAAAGACTCCGAAGACAATCATTCGGGAGGCGCGCTCAATCGGCAGTACTGCTTTTTCGCGAATACCGACAACAACCTTCTCGATTGTGTCTACTGCTTGATTGCTCCACTCGGCCATCTGCGGTCTGCTCCCAATTCGATGAATCCGCAGTTGCTGCGGCTCGCCATCGTACCCGAGCACCCATAGCCGACGCCGTGTGGGGCTTGATTTCTGCTTAACAAAGTGGTTTAGAGTCGCTCCGAGTAGATGATGACGCACTGATCTAGATTGGTGACGAAGGCAACTTGAGCACCAGCTGAAGTTGTTTTTGAGGCAACAATTATTGCAACACGCTCGCCGTTTAGTGTTCCGGTTGCGAGTAGGTCGATGGGTACGCCTCCGAGTGCAACTTTGGCACAACTCTCGGCCGCCATTGAAAGGCGATCGCTACCTACGATTTCCGCAGCAGTAAGACCAACGGTTACCGGTCCTTTGCGCAAAATGGCCGCCGCTAGTACCCCATCGCCTGAGACTTCACCAAAGTTCCCAACGTAGGTATCCCCCAAGTTCGGAGTATCAACACCTTTCTTATTCTGCTGCTTCTTGGGCGGGCGAGAGTCTTGGTTGATAGCAATCACGCCGAACACAACGATCAGCGCAGACGCAAGGAGCGTTGCTAAAACAACGATGGAGCCTCTACGCATGTGTTTTGGTTTGGGTCACTTTGCTTCAACCCAACCCATACCTAATGCACGCGGACCAATGTGAGTACCGACAATTGGCCCCATGATTCCAGTCTCGATCTCCATGTCGGGTGCAATTTTTCTCACCTCCGCAAGAAACTCCTCTGCATCTGGGGCCATTGAGTGGAAAACCATGACGTACTCGGGGTTCTTTATTTTGCTGAACTCTTCTAGCAACCAGGCAACAGCCTTGGAGTGCGTGCGCACCTTCCCGGCCTCTGCAACCTCGCCATCGCGGATGCTGATGCAAGGCTTCACAGAGAGGAGTTCTCCAAATAGTGCCTTAGCCGCCCCAACTCGCCCGCCCTTTCGCAGGTACTCAAGTGTGTCTAGTGCACCAAGAATTCGCGTCCGATCAGCAAGTGATCGGGCCGCCTCGGCAACAGTTGCAGTATCCGCACCCGATGCAGCGTGACGCGCGGCGGCGATTGCCGCTAGACCCTCACCAACACTCGCTGACTTAGAGTCCACTACCTCAATCGGAACATCTGTAATTGAGCGTGCCGCAAGCTCCGCCGAGGACATCGTTGCGGAGAGTTTTGAGGTCAAGCAGATGACAACAATTCCTGTTGCACCCTCTGCGATTACTTTGCGGTATGCCTCCTCGAACGCCCCTGGAGCAGGTGCTGCTGTCGTCGGAATCTGCTTACTCTTCCCAATACGCTCCCAGAACTCAGCGACGCCCAACTCGCCACGATCTACATACTCCTGATCGCCGAAACGTATCGTGAGCGGAACAATCTCAATATTGAGCGAGCGCTCAACCTCCTCTGGAAGGTCACACGCACTATCGGTAACGATGCGAACGGTCATTATGTTCTCCTAGGTTAGGTGTCTTACAGATCACTCGATGAAGGGCTGCGTGTAAGTGTGGCACGTAGGTCTGCGATCTCGGGTACACCTAATGCAGCGGCACCACCGATACCGATTCCACCCCCGACAACTCCAGCAAGCAGAACGGTCGCGATAGCAGCCAAGGGGGTACTCGGGTCAAGGTAATCCAAGATCAGCCATGCGGCCCCTGCCCCGAAGGCGCTCGATAACACAATTCGCATCATCACAGTCAAGGTGCGCTTACCCTCGAGGCCGCCGAGACGCCGATCAAGTATCCCCCAAGCAACTACTGCAGCGATTGAGTAGGAGATGCTCCATGAAAGCGCAAGCCCTTTTACGCCCATGCTTGGATATAGCGCAATGGCAAGCCCGATATTCAGAACATTCTCCAGCAAGTTGAGGAGAAACGGGGTACGCGTATCGAGGCGTGAGTACATCGCGCGAATTGTGTACAGATAAACAGAGAACCCAGCGAGCCCGATGCCAAAAAAGGCCAACGTGGAGGATGTAGTCACAATGGATTGCTCTGAGAATCGACCGTAGTCAAGGGCCCCGCGCACAATTGGCTCGGCAAGGACAATCATTAATGCGCCAGCCGGTATTACGACTAATGCAATGACTCGGAGTCCGCTAGCGAATCGCCTTCTGAAGGCATTCAAGTCACCAGCATTAGATGCTCGCGCTAGTTCAGGGCCTACAACCGTCATGATCGAGACGGTAAAAATCCCATGGGGCAGTTGGAAAAATGTAAATGCCGCAAGGTATGCAGACGTGTCACCCGAAGTTCGATAAGAGAGCACGAGTACAACCCAGAATGCAATCTGATTCGCTATTACATAACCAACTGTCCATCCGGATAGGCGCACGATCTGCCTGACAGCGGGGTGGCGCCACTCCCAGACCCACCGGAGGCGAATCCCTGCAGAGCGTAGGGCGGGGAGCAGTATCAAGGTCATTGCAACAACCCCAAAGGTGGTTCCGAGTCCTAGAAGCCACTCTTCATTGCGATTAGCGAGCACCGATCCAACCGTCTCGCGCCCAACCTGTAGTCGTGGAAGCGTAAGGAGAACCGCTATGACGACGATGTTGTTTAACGCAGGGGCAAAAGCGGCAGCAGCAAACCTGCGGCGCGCATTAAGCATCGCTATGAAGAGTGCAGTTACGCCGTAGAAGAAAATCTGAGGCATAAACATGCGTAGTAAGTCCGTCATTAATTGCTGTTGTTGCGCAGCGTCTCCACCGCTGAGACGCTGCGAGTAAACGCTCGCGATTAAAGGCGCAAAAATTACACCGAGCGCAGAGATCGTTAGTAGAGCGACAATGGCAAACGTGTTTACAGCGTCGGTCGAGCGATCATCGCCGCGCTCGTGATAATCAACGAACAGCGGAACGAGTGATGCGGTGAGGATTCCACCTAGAAGCAGTTCATAAACAATGTTGGGGGTAGAGTTGGCAACGTTGTAAACATCGCTCAACCGTGCGAAACCAATTGCGGCGAGAGCGGCGACTCTAAGAAATCCGGTAACCCGCGAAAGAGCAGTCCCTGTTGCTACTGCAACTCCACTTCTTGCGAGCTGTCGAAGTGGTGAGGCTCCAACAACTCCGCCGTCAGGCGCCGGACCTGCGGTGCTCAAACCTCTGCCTCGACAGCATTTTTACGTGTGCGCCTCCAGTGAGTTACCCACCAGAGAACAAGGAATAATCCTGCGGCCCCCGTTAGAAGTATTCCGATACCGCTTACAACACTCGATCTCACTGTTATGCGAGTGCGCTCGATAACAATGCCTCCATCAACTGACTCAACGCTGAGAGTAAGCGGGAAGGTTCCAGGGGAGCGCGAGATTATGGTTACCTGCAGCGTCGTGTTGTTCGGAGCGAGGTCAATGACACGGTCGCTACCGCCAGGGAAGGTAAGCCGGTCACTCTCTAGAAGCAGGCGCACTGTAAGCGGCCTACCAGTGTCATTTTGAAAAGACATCGGAACCTCGGCTCTACGCGATGTAAGAGTGAGTGTTCGAGATATAGGGGTCCCAACTTTTGCAATGAAGGCATCCATTTGTTGATTAGATGCTGCCAGTTGAGCGGCATTAGCGCTTCGCGATGCTGTTGGGTTAGGCGCAAGCAGCAGATTCTGTAAGGCAACATTGGCCGGCTCGCCAGGCCCTGCGAATGAAGTGAACGCCACTAACCGTTGCTGCGTTTTTATTAGTGACGCTGCTGGTAATGGAACACTTGTCGTGTCAACGGGCGCAAGTCTGTGAACAAGCGGTCGGCCTCCCGCGCGCTCAGCGGGAATCGTTGAGAAGATATCCGCGATGCTTACACTCTTTAGTAATGGGTTACTGAGTAAGCCGGCGCTTACTGCATTCAGTGATGCGGTCGAAGGGCTCCAATGCTTTGATCCTGCAACAACAACCCCGCGCTTTTGACTCGGGAGTTCGAGGGCGACGACGCTCAATCCAGCCAATAAACGTGCCGCTCGAATTGCAGGCGATCCAGGGGCCTCAAAAATTGCTCCAAGCGTGTCATCCGTCTGAAGTGCCGGCAACGAAGCAGTACCCGCGAGAAGAGTAAAAGGCTGGGCGGGAGTGAGGTTGATCTCGCCAGGATTTGTTAATGCGCTAGTGCGGACAACCGCTTGTTTGAGTCCTCTCCCTTGCAGCAGCGCAATTGAGTTCGCGTCTAAGGAGTTAGTGAACATTGTTAACTGATCTTTTTCAGCTCCGGCAATGAGTTTTAGCGTCTCGTTCCCGACGATCCATTCTTGACTCGCGATTTCCCCTAGTCCGTTCGCTAAAAGCGCCGGCATATTGATCTCTGAGAATGAGCCCGATAGAGATTCATAAATCCCAATTGCGCTTCGAACGCGAGCAAATGCATTCTGCGAGGCGGAGTCTTGTGCTGCCTCAGACCACGCCTTCAATGTTGCAGGCTCAGGCTGGAGAGTTATTGACAACCCTTCGGTGTTGGGCAATGCCGCAGCAATATTCTCAAGCCGTCCACCTTGAGCAACGGCATCAACGATGCGCTTGCTTGGTTTACCGTTCGGATCGATGGGAGTCTTGGAAGCAATTGGCCATATCCATCCAACGCTGAGTCGCTCTGCAACTGCGGGCCCGTCTATGAGTGGGCTCACGATTGTCAAGAAAGTTACGAGAGAGGCGTATACCTCACCGGTCTCAGGGTCGCGAACCTCTAGCTCTATTGGAAAGACTCCAGCGCGTCCTCCTCGAGGCATCGGAACTCGAACTCGCAGAGTGTCGCGCGGAAGTCCAGGATTCTGTAGAGGAATTAAAAGCGTTGAGTTCGTAAGCGCATCCGCAGGCGCTGCGGCGGTCCCAACTACTGATCCAAGCCGCTTGCCCGTTACTGCTCTCTCGAAACCGCCACGCGTTGTTATATAGGTATGGATAACTGCTCGCGCCTCAAGCCCTGTGAGGTCACCTCGGAGCCCTAGAACAAATGCAGCATCGTCACCGGCATTGGCCCAAGGAGGCTGTGCCTTTAGGGAAATGGTGGCCTTCACCGGCAGGCTTGCCGCATGTGCGCCAGAGCCAGCGGCAACGACCAATAGCCCGATGATCGCTATCAGTGCAGCAAATTTTTTAGAAGCTGAGAGCGGAGTCACAGAGTTCGATCCATAACGACAAGGTTGACGGGGCAGAGGGTAAATCCACGTCTCTTATAGAGATCTAGTGCCGCTTCATTCTGGAGTTGTGTATTAACAAGAGTGCGAACAACCCCATGTCGCTGCAGCCACCTGAGTCCATCATCTACGAGTGCCGTGCCCCAACCCTGCCGCTGTGCTTCAGGGTCAATGGCGAGACGCTGAAGATAGCCCTGCAGGCCTGACCTTCCCGTTATTGCATAACCAACGATGCCGTCCTCTGCTTCGCATACACGAAAGCGACTTGCTGGGGTGGCGCGCAAGGCATGGTCAAGTCCTACATGATCAATGTGCCAAAACTCATCGAAGGCCCGCTCATCTATCTCAAGTATCGGCGAGCGATCCGAGCGTCTTGCGCGGCGTGTCGGATGCTTCGCTCTCGTAAGCCCAGTCATTCCATGCTCAAGGAGATGTAGGCGCTCACGTACCCCAAAATCGCGATCAGCGAAGGGGAGAGTCTCGGCAGGGGCGAGAGCACTAGTTACAACTCTCGAATATCCATCGCGACGCAGGGATTCGAGGCATCGATCTACGAATGGAGCCGGCGGCGGACGCGTCGCCCCAATTGACAAGTATCCAATGTCATCGCTTCCGCGCCACGGACCAATTCGGGCCCAACCCCCGGGCCACCTAAGCGTCTGCTCCTTCACGCTTCTGAGGCTACGCGCCCGAGGGGGCGTCGGTGCGTTCGTTGGCGGGATTGGCGACCTTTAGGTGGCTCTGCTCGATACCAGTGCTGAGACGGTCATGCCCCATATCTGGAGCATTTCTCAGTATTCCCCGAATCAAATATTTATGGTTCAGCGGGGGCAGATTCCTGCCGATAGCGACTAGGTCTGAACTTGGGGAGTAACCCTCAACTAAATCGGCTCTAACACGGAGGCCAAGAGTGCTTGAACTCGACGAACTACTAAATGAGGCAGTGCGCCGCGAGGCCTCTGATGTTCATATAAAGGTTGGATCTCCTCCGTACCTGCGTGTTGATGGACTCCTCTACCCGCTTACCGACCTCCCTGACGTCACCCCTGCCGATACTGAGCGCGTCGCTTTTGCGATCATGCCGAAGGCTCGAGCTGAGGAGTTTCTTGAGAAGCAAGAGGCCGATTTCGCCTATACAGTCGCAGGACTAGGGCGCTTTAGGGCAAATGTTTTCCGCCAGCGCGGGAGTGTTGGAATGGTTCTGAGGCGCGTTCTGCCCGGGATCCCATCATTTGAGAGCCTCGGCCTTCCTCCAGTAGTTCGCAGACTCGCTGAGGAGCCGCGAGGCTTAGTGCTTGTAACCGGCCCTACCGGCTCTGGGAAGACCACAACTCTTGCGGCGATGATCGACCATATAAATGAGACCATGTCGAAGCACATCATGACGATCGAGGACCCGATTGAGGTGCTCCACCCGGATAAGCGCAGCATCGTGAATCAGCGTGAAATTGGGACTGATACCGAGGATTTCCATGCGGCCCTCAAGCGCGTTCTGCGCCAGGACCCTGATGTGATTCTTATCGGCGAGATGCGAGACCCCGAGACGGTTTGGGCCGCGCTCTCTGCAGCAGAGACTGGGCACCTTGTATTCGCAACACTCCACACGATGAGTGCGATGGAGACGATTAGCCGAATTATCGACTTCTTCCCGCCATTCCAGCAGCAGCAGGTTCGCATGTCGCTAGCGGGTTCGCTACGTGGAGTCGTGTCGCAGCGTCTTGTGCAGCGGAGCGATTCAAAGGGCCGCATCCCCGCTATGGAGGTACTTGTCTCCACCGGGCGGGTATTCGACAAGATTGCTGATGCTTCTCAGACCCACGAACTTGAGGAGATTATTGAGCAGGGGGAGTATTACGGGATGCAGACCTTTGATCAAAGTCTCCTGGCCTTATACGAGGAGGGGGTAATCACTCGCCGCGATGCATTAGCGACGGCCACTAAGACCCACGACCTTCGACTCAAGATGGATGCCTCGGACCTTGCTCAGGCGCATCTGAAAGAAGCGTCTTCAGCACTCTGAAGCGCTATGGGTAAGTTGAAATAGGGGCCTCTCCGCAAGTTCCCATTGGCAGGATTGTGAGCTCATTCGCTTAGCGTGCCGGAACCGAGTGTGCTCACCGGTCAGAATGGGTGAGTGAACGGAATTCCCGAGCGGCTTAGTGCCGTTTTCGCCCCTGGCTCGCCGACTCGCGTTGTGGCAGAGCAACTCGCGACGGAAGGTCACCGCACCTATTTAGTCGGCGGCTCGGTTCGTGATGCCTTTGCTAATAAAGCACTCGGCGATCTAGACCTCACTACATCTGCAAGGCCAGATGATATTGAGCGTCTCATTGCTCCAATAGCGGAGCATGTTTGGCTTCAGGGCAAGGCTTTTGGAACAGTCGGCGCCAGAGTTGGGGATCACGATTTGGAGATAACAACCTTTCGTGGCGACCTCTACCGGCCAGAGAGCCGTAAACCTGAGGTCGATTATGCCGATGACGTTGAGTCCGATTTAATTCGTCGCGACTTCACAATTAATGCAATGGCTATCGAGGTACTCGCCGAACCCGTTCTCGTTGATCCACATAACGGTCTCCAAGATCTTCTAGTTAATAGGCGCCTGCGCACACCGCAGTCTCCCGAGTCCTCTTTCGCCGATGACCCATTGCGCATGATGCGTGCAGCGCGCTTTATTGCGCGTTTCGGGCTTAACCCTGATCCCGAACTCGTTGAGGCCGTTGAGGCCATGGGCTCACGCATGGAGATAGTGAGCGCAGAGCGCATTCGCGACGAACTCTCAAAACTACTTAGCGTTCCGGACTGCTCTGAGGGGCTTTGGTTCCTCTCGAAGACTGGGCTATCTGACCAGTTCTTGCCTGAACTCAACTCTATGAAGCTAGAGCAAGACCCGATTCATCAGCACAAGGATGTCCTCGCCCACACGATTGCGGTGATCAATAACACAAACCATGAGGATGTAATTGTTCGCCTCGCAGCCCTTTTTCATGATGTCGGTAAGCCAAAGACGCGATCCTTCGAGCGCGGCAGTGTTTCATTCCATCATCATGAGGTAGTTGGTGCGCGCATGACTCGTGCGCGCATGACAGCACTCAGATTCTCCAATGAAGTAATTGAGGATGTGACACAGCTCGTATATCTGCATCTGCGAATCCATACATATGCAATGGGGTGGAGTGATAAGGCTGTGAGGCGCTACGTGCGCGATGCAGGGCCGCTACTTGAACAACTAAATCATCTTCAGCGATGTGACTGCACTACTCGCAATAAGCGCCGCGCACTCGCACTCGATAGGCGCATGGATGAACTCGAGCGCAGAATTGTGGAGTTGCGCGAGCAGGAGGAGCTCGACTCCATTCGACCACCCCTCGATGGTCGCCAGGTTATGGAGCATCTGCGAATCGCTCCATCGCGCGTTATCGGCGAGGCACTCGACTATCTCCTGGAGCTACGTCTCGATGAAGGACCAATCGAGGAGGAAGAGGCCTTCCGTCTTTTAGACGAGTGGGCAGAGGCCAAAGGAATAGTACGCGGAGAGGCGTAATTATTCCCGGCTAATAACTCGCGGCTAATAACCTATATAAAAAGGTTAAACGCCCTCTTTGCGTGCGCGTAGTACAACACAACCGAGGTCGGGACCATCGCTTGCGGGGAGTTCTGGCTCTAGGAGTGTGTCGATGCGAAACCCTGCACGCACTAATTCAGTAAAGACCTCAGTAAAGGAAAGAATTGTTGGGCGCACCACGTCGTCGAATGATGGAGTGGAGTCGGAGGCGAGAGTAGTAAGCGCACTAAACGGATGCGGCATGAGCATGACTAGCGGTGAACCTGGGCGTAGAACGCGATGTACCTGTCTAAACACGCGTGCGAGGTTCGGAACCTCCGCGAATGCTCCGTCAGAGTAGGCCGCGTCGATTGAGTCGGTACGAAGAAATGCAAGCTCTGCAAGATCTGCGTGATGAACCTCGAAGCGCACATCTTCACGCTCTGCGAGTGCACGTGTTGCTTCAACGGCCTCCGCCGATGAGTCGACAGCGAGCACTGTTGCGCCTCCGCGTGCAAACTCAACAGAGGCCTTCCCTCCAGCACATCCGAGGTCAAGGATTCTGCGCCCTGTGAGAGGCCCGAGCAGTCGATGGGCGATTTTGGTAGTGGCGTCCTGCACGGGACCCTCCAGGTTTGAGACCAGATTTGGAAAAGGTGCGCTTACGCGCCTGTTGCGAATTCCTCCACCATCTCACGAGCCTCGTCATCGGTGTACTGCACCGGAGGAGACTTCATGAAATAAGCAGATGCCCCAAGGAGGGGTCCACCGATACCACGGTCAAGGGCAACCTTGGCACAGCGCACGGCGTCAATGATTACGCCGGCACTATTAGGGGAGTCCCAGACCTCGAGCTTGAGCTCAAGATTGAGGGGAACATCCCCAAAGTTGCGGCCCTCAAGGCGGATATATGCCCATTTACGGTCCTGCAACCAAGCAACGTGGTCAGAGGGCCCGATGTG
>CAMDSG010000008.1 GCA_945907055.1 Bifidobacterium breve
ATGGGGCGCACTTTCCCAGACGATGTCCCCCTCGAAGCAAAGATGGTCTCAAAGGCGATTGAGCGTGCGCAGCGAACCGTTGAGGATCGCAACTTCGAGATTCGTAAAGACGTTCTAAAATACGACGAGGTTCTCAACGAGCAGAGAAAAGTTATTTACCGTAGGCGCCAGCAGATTCTTGATGGCGGAGACCTACGCGACGAGACAGCGAAAGCAATTACTGACGCTGTTGACTCGATGATCAACTTGTTGTGCACAGGGAATTACTCCGAAGACTGGGATGTCGACGAGTTAGTCCTTGCTATGCAGGCCCTATATGCGTCAAGCATTACAGCGGACCACGTTAAAGAGTTACATGATGTACGCGCAGCTCGAGCAGCCTTTACCGAGGATGCCTTAGGGGTTTATGAATCAAAAGAAGCTTCAATTGGGACCGAGCAGCTGCGTGAGATTGAGCGCAGGGTAATGCTCTCCGTAATCGATCAGCATTGGCGCGATCACCTATACGAGATGGATTATCTGCGTGAAGGAATAAACCTGCGCGCGATGGGGCAGCGCGATCCTCTTGCAGAGTGGCAGCGCGAGGGCTACGACATGTTCGAGGCCATGATGGGCTCGATTAGGGACACCTTTGTTCAATACGTTTTCCGTCTTGAGGTTGTCTCGGAGTCAGATGTTGCTCAACCAGAGCGTGCGTTGACCTACAGCGCAGCGGATGACCCTGTTCAGGGCGCATCTGCGTTAGCGGCGGCAGCCGTTGGCTTCGTTGACGACACCGGAGCAATGGGGCCAGCCCCAGAACAAGAGATGCCAACGCAGAGTCCAGTGAAAGTTGAGCGTGCCCCAGGGCGCAATGAACCCTGCTGGTGCGGAAGCGGCAAGAAGTTCAAGACCTGCCACGGGGCTTGAACGGCGTTGCGCGATTTCTCCGATGAATTATCTGATCTGTCTCGACGCGTAGCCGAGGCGCGCGGCTACCTCCAGATCGGAGTCGCTGAGGAGCGTGTCTTAGTTCTAGAGGAAGACGCGAGCCGTCCAGACCTATGGGATGACCCCGATGCGGCACGTCGCGTTACCACCGAGTTGGCTCAGACTCGAGACGATATCAATCTTGTCGAGCGTCTTGAGGGAGTCGTCAGTGACTTGGAGACGCTCGCTGAGTTAGCGAGAGAAGAAGGCGACGAGACAATAGAGCCCGAGATTTCTCAGGGCGCTCAAACTCTGCGCGATGAGTTGGATCGGCTCGAGCTCCGAGCGCTATTTACCGGTGAGCATGACGAGCGCGATGCGATCTGTGATGTGCACTCTGGTGCCGGTGGTACAGATGCCCAAGACTGGGCACAGATGATGCTTCGCATGTATACGCGCTGGGCTGAGAGGCAGGGTTTTACAGTCTCAATCGACGATGTCTCGCTAGGGGATGAGGCCGGTATTTCGTCAGCCACTTTCACAGTTCGAGGCCGGTTCGCGTACGCAATGCTCACTGGCGAGCGTGGAGTGCATCGCTTGGTGCGCATCTCTCCATTTGACGGACAGGCGCGTCGACACACTGCATTCTCATCTTTCGATGTAGTTCCGGCGATTGAAGAGGCCGAGGTGCCCGAGATAGAACCAGGTGACCTTCGTGTCGATACATTCCGGTCATCCGGCGCAGGAGGGCAGCACGTAAACGTCACCGACTCTGCGGTGCGCCTTACGCATCTACCTACGGGGGTTGTTGTTTCTTGCCAGAACGAGCGCTCCCAACTTCAGAACAAGGCGCGCGCTATGGAGATCCTTGGAGCTCGCCTCGCTCAGCGCCAACGCGAGGAGAGACGGCGTGAACTTGACGCCATTTCGGGGGAGAAGCGTGACGTAGCTTGGGGGAGTCAGATCCGCTCCTATGTGCTAGCTCCCTACCAAATGGTTAAGGACCTGCGCACCGCCTATGAGACCGGAAACGTCGCTGCAGTCTTGGATGGCGATATTCAGGGATTCGTTGAGGCATTTCTCCAGTGGCGAAGAGCCGGTATGCCCGAACGCGGTGCTTCCTCGTAGAAAGGCCAGATTTGGCGAGGAAAAGCCCTTTAAGTTCGGCTTATATTCGGCTTATATTCGGCTTGTAATGGCGTTGTTTGCTCTTGAGTGCCACTGATTTGGTCTCCCGCGCTGGTAACTTGGGGTCCTCCCATGATCCGCTTCGAGAACGTCTCTAAGACCTACAAAGGCGAGATCTCCGCTCTGCGTGAGGTCTCCCTAGACATCCCAAAGGGGGAGTTTGTCTTCCTCGTAGGACCCTCTGGTTCAGGAAAATCAACTTTCCTACGCCTGCTCCTACGCGATGAGGTCGCCTCCGAGGGGCGCATAATTGTTGCCGGTAGAGATATAGCGACCTTGAGTTCTTGGAAGGTCCCACAGTTGCGACGCAATATCGGGACCATCTTTCAAGACTTTAAGTTGCTCCCCTCAAAGACTGTCTATGAGAATGTGGCGTTTGCTGCCGAGGTAATAGGGAGGCCTAGATCCGCAATTAGGTCACAGGTTCCCCAGATTCTTGAGCTCGTAGGCTTGGCAGAGAAGGCGGAGCGTTTTCCCCTTGAGTTATCTGGTGGTGAGCAGCAGAGAGTCTCCATAGCTCGAGCATTTGTAAATCGTCCCTTGATACTTCTCGCAGATGAGCCCACCGGAAACCTTGACCCTGACACGACCGACGGCATCATGCGCCTTCTCGACAGCATCAACCGCACAGGGACCACAGTTGTTATGGCTACCCATGATCAACAGATGGTCGACCGCATGCGGCGCAGAGTAATTGAACTCTCGCATGGACGTGTAGAGCGCGACCAGGCTCGCGGTGTCTACGGCGTTGGTACCTGAGGCCGCTGATGATCACTCGACTCTCTTATTTTGCGCGCGAGACGCTTGTATCGCTTAAGCGGAACCTCTTGATGACGATTGCAGGAGTAATTACGGTAACTGTTTCGTTGTGCGTCTTAGGCGGCGCATGGATGCTAAATACGCTTGTAAATCACGGTACAGAGCGATGGAAGAACGGCGTCGAGCTCGAAGTATTCATGAACGTAGATGCCACGGATGCTCAGATTGCTGCCGTCCAGCGCCAATTAGTGAACGACCCTGAGGTAAGAGATTTTAGGTACCTAACCAAGGATGACGCTCTTACTGAGTTCCGACGTTTGTTCAAAGATCAGCCCGATCTTGTCAACAGTGTTGATGCGGCTGCCTTGCCATCCTCATTCCGCGTTGCGCCGATCAAAGCTGAGTTAACCAAGACGGTTGCCGATCGGTTCCAGAGTCAACCTGGTGTAGACGAGGTTAAGACCGCAGAGAAACAGGTGCGACAACTCTTGTCCGCGACCGCTTGGATTCGAACTGCATTTATTGTCATCTTCGCCCTGCTCCTCTTTGCCTCGTTGTTCTTGATTGTGAATACGATCAGGCTTGCGACTTTTGCGCGTAGGCGCGAGATTGAGGTTATGAAACTTGTTGGAGCCTCTAACTGGTTTGTTCGTATCCCATTCATGCTCGAGGGATTTGTGCAGGGGGTTGTCGGTGCACTTGTTGCTTTTATGGCGATGCTTGGGCTCCAGAACGTCTTAACAAATGCCATCTCTCGCAACTCTGATTTCTCTCGCGGGTTCTACGTAACAACCGGGGATGCCATCACGATCGGTTTGATGCTCGTTGCGATTGGCGCTGGAATCGGCGTGCTTGGGGCAATAATCGGTCTTCGGCGTTTTATCGAGGCCTAGGCCTTATCGGCCTCTTGCTATGAATCGATTCTTAGCGACTCTCCTCGTCTGCTCCGTAGGGGTAATCACCCCAGGCTCTGCAGTAGCCCATGGGGCGCCCTCTCCAGCCCCCACAAAGCAGAGCCTGCTGCGTAACATCGGCGACGCCTCTGCGGAGGAAGCGGTTGCTCTGCGCGAACTCTCTAACATTCGAGCAAAGCGTGCAGCGGCGCAGGCTCGGCTCGCAGAGGTAGACGCGCAGTTAGCTGCAGCCGTCGAGAAACGGCGAGAGGTCGGTGCACGGATCGACGCTCTTACTCTGGAGATTAAGGAGAATCGCAGAGCGCTCAGAGGTGCCCGTGATGATCTACACCGCTCTGCAGCGCGCATGTATCGCGGTGGCTCAGGTGAGAGCGGGTTAGCTGTGCTAACTGGAGCAGCTAATGGGTTCCATGATTTGGTGGTAGGTACAAAGTATTTATCTGCATCAACCAAGAATTCGAAAAAATTCATTCGTGTATTTAATGAGTCCCGTGTAGCCCTCTCGGAGCGGGAGGCGGAACTTTCAGCCGAACGCTCTGTTGTAGATCTGGAGACTCAAGTTGTCGCTGGGCTACGCGTAGAGCAGGCCGCTGCGGCTGCCTCTGCGGTTGAGGAGGAGCGAGCAGAGGCGGCGTCATTGGCAAAGATACGTTCGCGAAAAGCAGAGTTTACCCGTCAACTTGCAGTTCTTCAGGCGGAGTCTGATCGAATCTCTGCGAGCCTCAGAGGGCGTAACACTGGATCTCGCCCTGGGCGTATGGTTCGCCCCGCTGATGGGGCGATTAGTTCAACCTTCGGCACCCGGGTTCATCCGATATTTGGCGATACAAGAATGCACTCCGGAATCGACTTTGCGTCGGGGATGGGTTCACCAGTGCGAGCCGCTGCTTCAGGTGTAGTGGTCAGTGCTAGTTACCAGAGCGGATACGGAAACGCAGTAGTGATTAATCACGGGGGAGGAGTAGCGACGCTCTACGCTCATCTCTCTTCGTTCAATGTGCGAGCCGGGCAGACTGTAACCGCATCAATGCGCATCGCATCCGTTGGGTCAACCGGTTACTCCACTGGCCCACATCTTCACTTCGAGGTGCGGGTAAATGGATCCCCGGTAGACCCTCTCGGATGGCTCTAATCCCTTAATTCAAAGAAATTACTTGTTGGGCTGTGGAAGAACCCGCAGGTAAGGCTTAATCGTCTTCCATCCGCCTGGGAATTTTACCTTCGCATCCTCGTCGCTTACTGAGCCTCCGATGATTACGTCGTCACCGTCTTCCCAGTTAACTGGAGTTGCAACGGAGAACTTGGCGGTCAACTGCAGGGAGTCGATGACTCGGATGATCTCGTCGATGTTGCGACCAGTACTTGCCGGGTAGGTCAGTGTGAGTTTGATTTTCTTGTCTGGCCCGACCACAAAGACTGAACGTACTGTGAGCGTGTCATTGGCGTTCGGGTGGATCATGTCGTAGAGACCCGCTACTACGCGGTCTGGGTCTGCGATAAGCGGGTAGTTGAGAGCAGTACCTTGCGTCTCAGCGATGTCACCGATCCACGCGTTGTGAGATGCGAGATCATCTACGCTCACGCCGATTAGCTTCACATTGCGCGAGTCGAAATCAGCCTTGCGGTTCGCAAAGGCTCCGAGCTCTGTTGTGCAGACTGGTGTGAAGTCTTTGGGGTGAGAGAAGAGGATCCCCCAAGAGTCTCCGAGGTACTCATGGAAATTGATGGTTCCCTCGGTGGTCTCGACTGTAAAGTTGGGTGCTTCGTCACCTAGACGGATCGGCATTTATTGCTCCTAGACTGGATCTTGAGGCGGCATATTTGCGGCGTGATTGCGCTGCTGGGCCCAACCATAGCGAGGCCCTGCTCTAAATGCCAGCGCGAAGGTCGGATTTTGATTGAGGTGCCGGGTGGCTGAGAATAAAGCGACATCGGAGAGACCTGAGCGCGGTCGACTCGCTCGTTTAATGATCGATACTCGTCCCCTTAGAAGGCGAGAGTTTCGACTCCTCTGGCTAGGCGAGCTCGTCTCGGAGACCGGCTCCAACATCGCAGTAGTGGCCCTCTACGTGCAGGTCTATCGGATTACTGGATCGGCGCTCGCCGTCGGCGGGATCGGGTTGGTGCAGTTTGTCCCGATACTGCTATCTGCATTATTCGGAGCGCCCCTTGTTGATCGCCATGACCGCCGCAGCATTCTTCTAATTGCTCACTGGTGTGAGGCTGGGGCCGCTCTGTTGCTCCTCGTCGGGGTCTGGATTGGATCGCCTCCGCTTCTGCTCGTCTATTTGGCTGCAGCCTTGGTAGCTGGCTCGGGGAGCTTGGCATTGGCCGCTCGCTCCGCTATGACGCCAAATCTTGTACCCCACGATGAACTCCCTGCAGCCTTGGCTCTCAACCAGGCCATGTGGAATACCTGCTTGATCGTTGGGCCTGCGCTCGGAGGACTATTGATCGCTCGCTTCGGGCTCGGGATCGCATACGGACTTGATCTCGTCACATTCGCAGCTGCATTGATCAGCGTGCGTCTAATGCGCCCTCATCCGCCAGTGAGTACCTCTAGCACCACCGCTCCGAGTCGCGCGGGGGCGCTGATGGAAGGACCCGCTGAGAGCGAGGCCGAGTCCTTTATTGAGGACGAGGAGGGGTGGGCGCGAGTCACGGCTGGTTTCCGGTACCTAAAGGGGCGCAGGGTTCTGCAGGCCACATTCATCGTTGACCTCATAGCAATGGTATTTGGTATGCCTAGAGCGCTCTTCCCGGTCCTTGCGCAGGTTCAGTTTGACGCTGGCCCTGAGTTGGTTGGGTTGCTCTTCTCAGCGGTTGCGGTAGGGGCCCTGATTGGCGCCCTTACCTCTGGATGGGTCCACAGGATCAAGAGGCAAGGACTCGCTGTTCTGATCGCTGTTGCCCTCTGGGGGGCGGGAATCGTGGCATTTGGCTTGAGTGGCTCAAGTATCGGCTTGGCTCTCGGGTGTCTAGCCGTTGCCGGTGGGGCTGATGTGATCTCTGCGGTATTTCGCAACACGATTCTTCAGAGGTCTGTCCCAGATGATCTGCGCGGAAGGCTCTCCGGCATACACATTTTGGTAGTAACGGGTGGTCCACGCCTCGGCGATATGGAGGCCGGCTTGGTGGCGACACTTGCATCGCCAACAGTCTCGGTTGTCTCAGGGGGAGTCATATGCATTCTTGCCGTCGGAGCACTCGCAATTTTGGTGCCCGCGTTTACGAACTATCGCGCACCTGAGTAGCGAATACGTTTCTTGGGATTTATCCTCCATTTGACGCGGGCCCGAAATTTAGGTGGAATGCATATCCCATGCCTGAAGCTAAGAGTCAATCGACATCGTCTCTCCCGAAAAAATTAGGGATCAAAGAGGATGCAGTCGTTGCGTTGATCTCTTGCCCGCCTGGATTCCATCGTGAGTTAGGGAAGCTCCCCGCGAGCGTTGAGGTGCGATCAAATGCACGTGGACGCGCGGATGTAATTGTTTTCTTTGCAACACGGCGCGCTGAACTTGCGCGACGCATGCCGGGTTTTAGACGCTCCCTTGCTGATGGTGGAAGTCTCTGGGTCGCATGGCCCAAGCGCACATCCGGCGTAGCAACCGATCTCACCTTTGAGCCGGTTCAAGAGATTGGTCTTGAGGCTGGACTCTCCGATGGGCGCGTCTGTGCGATTAACGGACATTGGTCAAGTGTCCGTTTTGTAGACCCGGATCAATCTTCAGACCGGACCTGAACTCAGTCACGTGTGCGGAAGGTTCGTCCAAGCATCTTCGCCAGCGCTACTCCTCGCGCAGTTTGGGGCTTTTGAGGTAGTAGCCGATCTCGCCGATCCGGACTACAACGTGACGCCGCGCAGAGAGGTGACCGTTGTACTCAACGCCCCAGAAGGCGAGAGAGTAATTGATCGCCTGCGATGGGGATTGGTTCCGAGGTGGGCTAAAGACAAGGCAATCGGAGATCGCCTCATCAATGCACGGAGCGAGACCGTAAAAGAGAAACCTTCATTCAAGAGTGCATACGCATCGCGAAGATGCATTATTCCAGTCGATGGTTTCTACGAATGGAGAGCCGTTGATGGGAAGCGAACTAAGCAGCCAGTCTTCATCCACGCGAATACAGGGCAGCCAATTGCAGTCGCCGGTATTTGGGAGTCGTGGTTGGATCCATCTGATCAGAGTGAGGCAAATACTCCGTTACGTACTTGCGCGATTCTTACCACTCAAGCGAACTCCATAATTGAGCCAATACACAATCGAATGCCTGTGATTCTCGACGAGAGGAACTGGGCTGCATGGTTGGATGGATCAACAGCTCAGGAGAACCTCGACGGTCTCCTCGCTCCAGCGCCTGACGATTTAGTGGCATGGCATGAAGTGAGTACGGCTGTGAACAACACGCGCAATAACGACTCAACCTTGATGCTCGCGGTGGCGCCCAACGAAGAGGCTTCTGAGACATTATTTTGAGGCATGCATCCAAAGGATAAGGTTTGGTTCTATGAATAACTTGAGCCACGGTGAGTACATAGATTCATTTACTGCGGATGCAGCAGCGATTCGCGATGTCTTTGCGAACGCGGGCCCCGAACTGCCGGTCCCGGCAACTCCAGAGTGGGATCTGGGCCGGCTCGTCAAGCACATCGGGACAGTATTCGTCTGGGGCAGCGCAGTCGTGGATCAGCGGCCCGAGCGTGTGGAGCCGAGGAGCCTAGATATCGGCTTACCCCAGGAGCGCGACGACTATGGAGATTGGTTGGTTCAGAAGGCTGGTGAAGCGGCGGCGGTTATGGCGAAGGCAGATCCGACGGATCACTGCTGGTCGTGGGGTGCTGAGAGTCACGCCCTATTTTGGTCTCGGCGCCTAGCCCATGAAATTAGTGTTCATCGATGGGATGTTCAGAGCGCTGTTGGGTCCCCAGAGCCTATAAATGCAGCCTTAGCCTCTGATGGTCTGGATGAAATTCTTGAGAACCTAGCCTTTCGACCCGATACAGATATTCGGGGTGTGGGCGAGCGCCTTCATCTGCACGCCACCGACTGCGACGGAGAATGGCTGATCACTGTTGGTGCTGAGGGTGTTGAGTTTAAGCATGAGCATGACAAGGGGGACGTTGCAGCGCGTGCGACAGCCTCAGATCTCCTTCTACTTATTCTCGGGAGAGTCGTACCGTCATCTATTGAGATTTTTGGAGATGTCGAGCAACTCGATAAGTGGCAGGAGCGCCTGAAGTTCTAGAGCGCTATTGATTCGGCTCTTGCTTCTCTTGCTAGTTCTCCTGTGACTGGTACTCAGGATCGAGTGCACCGCGCAGGAGATCTAGTACATGCCTGCGGCGCGCAGCGAGAGCCTCAGGGGATAGCGGATCGATCCCGAGCAGCTTTGCCGCCAGAGGCGCGTCGGAGAGGTACGAGAGGACTGCGCCGTAGCCGGTTAGTAAGAACTGTGCAGCGTCGTAGCGGCGGAATCGCCCGGCATCCATCTCACGCTCTAGAAAATCTACGGCGTTATCGAACATTGGGCGTAGGACCTCCCCAAGTTCTTCGGAGAGCATGGGCCCACTACCAAGAGCCTCGCGTCTTGTGAGACGAATAAACGCAGGGTGTGCCTCGAAGTACTCGAATGCCGCAACCAAGACGCGTTCGGCTTTCTCCCATCCGCCACTGCCACCGACGATGGCTACGTTCACGAGCGAGGTCCAGTCGACTAGTTCGGCGATTAAAACCTCTCGGTACAGTGCTTCCTTTGAGGGGAAGTGATGAAGCAAGCTCGGGCGCTTAATCCCAACATCGGATGCAATATCAGTGAGGCTCGCAGAGGCAAAGCCCTCGTCGGCGAATCTCTGGAGTGCCGCAGCAAGAATCAATGCACGTGTCGTACCGGGCTGTCTCTGTGGAGCCATAAGGAATCAGACTATGCGATTAGAGCGATGAAGTATCTGCGATGCTTTATGCACTTGGGGCAAGGGCACGAAGAACCTTCATGGTGTCATCGGGGGAGGCGAGCATCATCGGCATTGGGGTGGTAATCCCGTTGGCTGCATATTTCTTTACGTGCTCTGCACATTCTTCTGGAGATCCGTTGACAATTAGGGCATCGAGTACCTCATCTGGGATTGACTCTGTTGCCTTCTTGCGGTCGCCGGCTTTCCATGCATCCCACATGTCGCGGAAGGCCTCGCCGCGCCCGATCCACTCGTGGAACGCTGCGTAGACGGGGACATTCATGTACTCGGCAATCAGGCGGGTCCCCATTGCACGAACTGCTGCTCGATCCTCGCTGGGCATAACAAATATTCGCGCAGCAACTTCTTTGTTCTCCCCGACTAGTGGCGCAACAACTTTGACATCCTCTGCGGAGAGCCAGTTAACAATTGCTCCGTCACCCTCGCTGCCGGCCAGTTTTAACATCCCTGGCCTTAGTGCCCCAACAAGTATTTGAGGTTGCTGCGTAACACGCACGCCAAGTTTGAATCCGTCAACTTTAAATGTCTCATACTCTTCGGTGACTTTCTCCCCGGCGAGTGCGGAGCGCAGGAAGCGGATCATGTCGCGTGTGCGTTGGTAGGGCTTATCGAATGGAATATTGTTCCATCGTGAGACAATTACATTCGACGAAGTGCCGAGACCGACCGCTACTCGGCCAGGTGCCGCTTCACATAGCGATGCAATCGACTGAGCAAGTAGCGCTGGACCGCGCGTGTAAACAGGTATGACTGCGCTGCCGAGTCGCAACGAAGGGGTCCATGATGCTGCCAATGCGAGTGGTGTGAAGGCATCGTGTGCGCCGGCCTCGCTTGACCAAACATCTGTAAAACCAAGCTCAGCAATCTCCTCAATATATTTGCGGTGATCGGCGAGTGTTACGCCCATTAAAGGGATAGTTACTCCCCAGCGTTGCTCGGTCATTTCTGTTTCTCCTGAATCATGTCTTCCCGAAACTTGCGAACAATTGCTGACTGGCTTGCCGAGGCTAAGAGGGTTCCATCCTCCCCCCAGAGGTGCACTAATCCATGCCCAAATCCATGCCCGACTGCGTGGATCCTAACGTCTGCGAGTATCCACTCTGTTGGAGTACGAGAGCAGATCCTTAGGGTGTTGTCGAGGCTGTTGCCTCCTGCGCGCTGCCCGAGTGCCTGCGATATCCCAAAGGGAACGTAGTCGCCAACGATTGCGAGAGCAGCCGCCGACATCTCTAAGAACTCAGGGAGGCGCACCCAAAGCGAGCACCGACCAGACCCTTCAATGCCGTCGAGTTCGGAGAAGTCGCGAGCATCCGCGAGGCGCATATCCATTCGCTCGCTAATCGTGCCACGCATGTGGGGCGGAATCTCGCGCCCAACGCAATCCTCAGGTGGTGGAACATTTGGGCGCTCCGCCCACTCACCCAAGAAGGGCACATCTCTCTCACCCAATGCAGCCTGGACCGTAAAAATCTCTCTGCCATCTACCCGCCCGACAGCGCGTGCTTGACTCACTTGATGCCCTCGCACCATCTCCTCAACAGTTATCTCTAACTCCGCTGGTGGGAGAGCGAACTCCAAGAACTGGGCCGTCGCCCAGACAGTTGGTCGATGCGTGTAGTGCTCGAGCGCAGTGATCGCAGCTCCAAGGCCTGCTCCTCCGAAAAGCGCTCCGATACCTGAGCAGAGTCTGCGCTCCACATCGAAACTCCAGACGGTGGGATCTTCGTGATCCCTTAGGCCAAAAAACGTGATGTCATCCATTGCGCCTCAGCCTACGGCACAGCTTGTCCGCGGGTTCTCTCGGTTTCTATTGCTTGTGTCAGATGTTGAGCGGGGTACCGTGAAGCGAGATAAATGAGGAGAAATTAATGACTACTCCAAGAACCGGCGCAGAATTAATCCACTCAATGCATGCAACTGAGGGTGCAGGGTTTGAGGTGCGTCGTCCATTCCCGACTTCGCAACTCTCGATGGTTGACCCGTTCCTGCTGCTCGACCATATGGGCCCACAAGACTGGGCGCCGGGGGAAGCACAGGGTGCACCTGACCATCCACATCGTGGATTCGAGACGGTCTCCTACATTCTTCAAGGCGCTTTCGAGCATAAAGACTCAGCCGGGAACGCTGGGCGAATCGGGCCGGGTGCAGTCCAATGGATGACCGCAGGTGCCGGAGTCGTCCACTCTGAGATGCCTGCGAAAGAGATACAGACCGATGGCGGCATCATGGAGGGTTTCCAAATCTGGGTAAATCTCCCTTCCGCCGAGAAGATGAAGCCACCGCAGTATCAAGAGATACTTGCCTCAAAGATTCCAGAGGTAACAGTCGATGGCGGACGAACATTGGTGCGCGTCATCGCTGGATCTTTCGATGGAAATGAGCCAGCAGTATCGACCCATACCCCGATTGCTTATTGGCATGTACTGCTCGGTACCGATGGTTCGTTCTCCGGGGACCTTCCACATGACTGGAACGCAATGGTCTACGTAATCCATGGCGCAGTTACCGCTGGGGGAGTAGATGCCGACGAGTCAGACCTTGTGATACTCGCCCCGGATGGCGAATCAGTGGAGATAGTGGCACGCGGCTCTGAACCTGCAGACGTGTTAGTACTTGCGGGGCTACCGATTCGCGAACAGGTTGCAAGGTATGGGCCCTTTGTGATGAACACGCGCGAGGAGATCATCGAGGCTTTCGAGGATTATCAATCCGGGAAGATGGGGCAGATCGCCTTTTAGTCGAGACGGTGGATCGTCTTGTTTAGTTATTCAGTGCTTTATTTACTGGGTTATTTAGTGCGGCCGTAGTCTGTGTCATCGAATAACTCGGTCATCACTGGAAGCGTTCCGCCATCAATCTCGTCGATCCTTGCATGAGCGAGACGAGGACCCATCCCGTCGGGGAAGACCCAGAAGCGCCCTTCGTTTACTGCAGCGAAGACAGCGTCGGCGGCGACTGAAGGGCTGATTCCAGCAGTGAGGAGCCCTCGACTGATCTCTCTCATATCATCTCCACCCTCTGGAGGGGTCTGCGGCTCCCCGAGGTGTGTTGGCCAGTTGCGGTCGGAGTCGGCGATCTTGGTATCTACCCAACCTGGGCAGAGCACTGATACCCCAAGGGCGGGCGCAAACATTGCAAGCTCTATGCAGAGCGCCTCGCTAATAGCGACGACAGCATGTTTTGTTGCCGCGTAGGGGGCAACAAACGGAAGCGTCTTGAGACCTGCAGAGGATGCCGTGTTGACAACGTGTCCTTCGCCCTGCTCAATCATGCGCGGTATAAATGCGCGTAGTGCGTAGACGACGCTCCAGAGGTTTACGCCGAAGGTCCACTGCCAAGCGTTGTCTGGAATCTCCCAGCTCGGCCCACCCCCGCCGGATACCCCAGCGTTGTTGCAGAGCATGTGAACCGCTCCAAACTCGTCAAAGGCTCGATCGGCGAGCGCCTGAATGGAGGCTTCGTTTGCAACATCAGTAACGACCCCAATGGCGTTGGCACCTGTTGCCTGTATCTCGGCAACTGCGTCTGCGAGTGCTGGCGCCTCTATATCGGCCATCACGACGCGCATACCTTCTGCTGCGGCGCGCTTGGCCAGAGCAAGTCCGATCCCGCTTGCGGCACCTGTAATTACTGCAACTTTGTCGGATAGTTCCTGCATTCTGATCTCCCTAGTTAGGTCGTGCGGCCGTAGCGGATTGTCTTTAGAAGTTCGCTGCCATGCTGCTCGGGGAGGCGGTCATAACCGAGGAGTGCGACATGGCGAGCAATTGGTCCGCTGATCTTATTGACTCGATGAAGCGAGTTGCGCCCTTCGAAGAGCATGAGGCTCCCGGGCTCAAACGGAACAACGATTATTGGTGCACCTTCGTCACCATTGAGGCAGGCCGCGACTAATTCGTAGTTCTCATTATCTGGGCTGCGGACGAGCGGAGCACAGACAAACTCTCCACCAATAAGCGGGCGCTGAAGCGCAAGTGAGACGACGAAGTCGGTCTGATCAAAGTGCCATGCCAGCTCGTCTCCATCATGCATTGCAGCAACGTTGAGAGCGCTGAGAGGGTCTGCATAACGGTAAAGAGCATCGAGGCCAAGAGCAGCTTGAATAAACCTAAGTAGCGGGTCCCACTCGTAGAGAGACCGGAGAGCGGAGTTCTCGGGGAAGACGTCGTAAGGAATGGCCGTTAGAGCGCTTCGCCCTAGCGCAAGGCGCGGGTGATCCATTGGCCAATCCTCGCTAGGAACCTCTAGGTATGGCGTGCCGACTAGGTCTTGATGGTAGGAGCCTTTGCTCAGGTGCTCGGCCTCAGCAGCCATCGCCGGGAGCATCTCGTGGTGCACGAACCTAGGTAGAACTGCCATGCCGTCGCGTTTTATATCTGATCTGCATTGATCGATGAGCGCAGTCGCTCTACTCGAGCTGAGGTCGAGGATCGGGTAGCGCTCAAGTGCTACTAGCGATGAGGGGTCAGGACTCACATGGGGGATGTTAGATGTGGCAACCTCTTCGGTATGGCAGATACAGAGTCTTCAACGGTTAATCGACAAATTATTCTCACGGATCGCCCTAATGGTCTGGTAGGCGACTACTGCCTGAAGACCCTCGAGGGCCCTGTCCCCGAGGCTGGAGAGGGCGAGGCGATTGTTCGCATGGCGTACCTCTCGGTTGATCCAACTAACCGAGTCTGGATGCGCGAAGAGGACTCCTACCTGCCGGCCGTCCCGATCGGTGATGTAGTGCGTGCCGCAGGGCTTGGGGTTGTGGTGGATTCGCGCTGTGATTCGTATGCGGTTGGTGATCTTGTGCTTGGTCTGCTCGGGTGGCAGGACTACGCAGTGGTCGATGCCGATGAGCGGGCTGCGAATGTAATTCCTCCAGGGTTGCCCGCTACTGACGTACTGAGCATCTACGGATCTACAGGTCTGACCGCATGGTTTGGTGTCCACGATGTAGCGAAACTGCAGGCCGGAGAGACCTTTGTGGTCTCCGGGGCGGCAGGTGGGGTCGGCTCGGTAGCCGGGCAGCTTGCGCGAATCGCTGGTGCACGTGTTATTGGAATAGCAGGAACCGATGAGAAGTGTCGCTGGGTAGTCGAGGACCTCGGGTTCGATGCATGCATTAATTACAAGACGGAGAACGTCGAGGAGCGCGTGCGCGAACTCTGCCCCGATGGCGTAGATGTCTACTTCGACAATGTCGGGGGAGCGACACTCGATGCTGTATTGGCGAACCTCGCAATTGGCGCCCGAGTTGCAGTATGCGGAGCAATCTCGCACTACGTAGCCGAGTCATTGCCCCCTGTCTTTAATACATTTGAACTAGTCAACAAGCGGGCGCGCATGGAGGGATTTCTTCTCCTGGATTACCTCGACCGATTTATCGAGGCAATTGGTGAGCTCTTTCCGTTGGTCCTCGACGGGTCGATCATCTATGCAGTCGAGGTAGTAGAGGGCTTAGAGAATGCTCCTGCGACACTGAACAGACTCTTCACCGGTGAGCACACGGGAAAGCTTCTAGTGAAGGTCTCAGACGCCGCCGATTGAGATGCGTCACTACTGCATCCTTGGCGTTAGTTGTTCTTGACCTCGTGTGGGATGCCGCCTTTGGTTTTGGAGACTCAAAGACACTGGGTTAGGCAGCCCAGGAACACGTTGAGACGTACGTAGCGAAGAAACCAGCCACCTCGCAAGCACACCCGTGCTCGTTCGCATCGTGAGATCTAGCTCCACTCAAATCGCGAGATACAAGACCGGCAAAACTACTTCTCCGCATAACGAACTCTGGTGGGACATCAAAAACTTTGCCGTCAAACACGGTCGTCCTGATGGGGATCTTGCCGATCAACTTTGGGTCGCATTCGTATGGGTCTGAGTCGAGTGCCGTCAAATTTGCAATCTTGCCTACTTCAATGCTTCCGAGTTCATGCTCGCGACGCCAAGAATAAGCGGCCTCTATCGTCACGGCTCGCAGTGCGTCATGCACTCCGATTCTTTGGTCGGGGCCTGCAATGCGTCCAGATGGCGTGGTTCGATTCACGGCAAATGACGCCATCAACATTGGGTCGCTTGGACACATCGGGAGATCAGAATGAAACGAAAGTGGAATACCTTGTTGAAGTACAGATGCAGAGCGCACCATCGCATCAGCCCGCTCTGGGCCGAGACCCCATGCGCCGTACTTGTCGGCAAATCCAACGGGATAGTAGGGATTAGCGGAGACGATTGCACCGAGACTCGCAATTCTCTCCACTTGCTTCTCTGTCGAGTTTGCAAAGTGCACGATGACTGTTCGGTGGTCATTTCTTGGCTTACGGCGCTGTGCTTCGTCAATGATGTCAAGAAGAACCTCAAGACCAAGGTCTCCATTGACGTGAATATGTATCTGCCATTCGGCATCCCAATATGTGTCAAAAACGAGTTTTAGTTGATCGGGTTCCATCAGCCATTGGCCGTGATGATCGGCATCTGGATTTCCGTCGTAGTCAAGATACGGCTCCTTCATCTGCATTAATTGCGAAATGATGGCTCCGTCGGCAAAAAGTTTGACATGACGGTCAATCACTCTGACCTTGGTTCCGCTACCAAATTCGACTTGGCTGCAAGCATCAGCCACGAACTGCTCGGGTGATAATTGCCTTAATGGTTGGGTGCGTGCCTCAACCATAAAAGTACTCTCGAACGGGACATCGTCTCTACCGAGAATTTCCTGATATAGATCCCACGGCTCACTTAGCCACCAGATACCGGGTTCGTTGATTGCAGTTACGCCATTCATATGCAGATACTCAACTAATTGTTCTAATCCGAGATTAAATCGCTCTCGCGTCATGAAATGCGGCAGTAGATACTTGGCGAGAACAATCATGAACCCGTTTTCATAAAAATGCCCGCGCTCCCAATCGATCTGCTCGCTGGCGGGTCCAAAGCCTTGGGTCAACTCGCGCGTAAGGCCAATTGCGTCGAGAGCCGCCGAATTGAGAATCCATTCATGACAGGATCTCTGCCATATTGCAGTCGGGCGATCTCCAACCAACATGTCGAGGCGTTCGCGACTTAGCGGGCCATGCCACAACGCGTGCCATCCCCATGAAAAGAGCCACTCACCTTCTCGTAAAGATTGATGTGCAGCGAGAAGACGAGTGTCGTAATCGTTTTCATTCACAGCGCAAGCAAACGTCCGTCGTGGCAAGATCCAGTCTTCGGGTGCGATGACTTCGGTTGTCAAGGTGGTTGCCCCAAGCATCGGGTGCAGGTGTTGATCAATTAGTCCCGGGACAAGAACCCGATCAGCGAACACATTTGAGACTTCATGATCGGAGCCAACTGTGGCCAGCACTTCTTCAAGTGAACCGACGGCGAGAAACCTACCGTCTCGAATAGCTACTGCCTGCGCCGACGGAGAATCGTCGTTCATCGTGATGACGCGCTTGGCCTGGTAGACAACGGTCTCGGACGTCACCCGTTGTTCTTGCCCTTGTATGGGACGCCTCCGCTACGGATGCGCTGCCACACTATGAGGCCGCCGATGGGGCCGGTTAATACTCCTGCCGCAGCGAATCCCCAAGACCAGCCAATCTTGGGTGTGATCATCAAGGTCATGGCAACAAAGGCCATCCAGATGAGTCCATGGAAGAAGCCGGTAATCGCCTTGCCTGATGCACTCGGCGAGATAATCCAGAAGTAGAAGAGGATTAGGTATGTAATCGTCTCTAGGAGCGCTATCCACTTTAGAGCAGCGGCTTTGCGCTCAAGTTCGGTCGAGGTCTCATCGGCGAAATCAGGCATGTTTATGAGCGTAGGCCCTTAACTCTGCTCTCCCCGTGTTGGCCGCCGAGCGCCCCTCATATGTGACAACATTCGCGGCATGGATACCGTCTTAAGCGCCCGCGGGCTCGTAAAAGAATTCAAGCGAGCTATCGCTGTTGACGGCGTAGATATTGAGGTCAAGGCAGGGGAGCGTGTTGCGTTACTAGGCCCAAATGGAGCGGGTAAAACCACCACGCTCCTGATGATTCTCGGTGCGATCTCCCCCGATAAGGGCGAGGTCGAGATCTGCGGAGTTGCTCAGCAAGGAAATCGCAGCAAGGCCGCAGAGAATGTTGGCTTCGCTGCCGGATACCTCCCGCTTGCAGGCGAGATGAAGGTGCGTGAGTACCTAACGATGTTCGGAGAAATTTATGGAATTCCGGACCCATCCAAGGCGATAGCGGAGGGGTTAGAGCGGTTCCGGATTCAGCACCTTAGTGAGGCGAAAGGAACGCAACTCTCCTCAGGGCAGCGCACTTTGGTGGGTATCGTGCGCGCCGTTCTCCATAAGCCACGCCTCCTTGTGCTCGACGAACCCACGGCCTCGCTCGACCCTGATGTAGCGGGGCGTGTGCGTAGCGGGATACTCGATCTCTGCGCTGATAACGGGACAGCGCTGCTCGTAACAAGCCACGATATGCTCGAGGTCGAGCGACTCTGTGAGCGTGTGCTGTTCTTGTCAGCGGGGCGCGTTGTCGCCGATGGCGCTCCAAGTGAAATCGCAGAACGATTCGGGAGAGAAGATTTAGAGGGTGTGTTCCTCCATCTCGCCGATGAGAATTATCAGCACTCAGATTTCCCAACATCCCAGCACACGGACCACATCCTGTGAAGACTCAACACGACCCAACGACTCCACTCCCACCTGGGGCAGCACGTTCATGGCTGCGTATGCGCGCTGTGTCTAGAAGGCATGCATACGTTCTCGTGCGTAGCCCACATCGACTCTTCGATGTAACGCTGTGGCCGCTAGTTGATGTGCTGATGTTTGGTTCGCTTGCATCATTTGTCGGTACGGGGAACGCGAGCGGAGGCAAACAGGCCGCTGGTTATCTTCTTGCAGGGATAATTCTCTGGCATATCGTCTATCAATCTCAGATCGCAGTTAGTACAGGATTCTTGGAGGAGACCTGGTCTCGCAACCTCCTAAACCTCATGATTACCCCTATTCGCGAGATTGAGTATGTAGGGGGTGTAGCCCTGTTTGGTATGGCGAAGCTCGTCATCGGTGTCGGCTTAATGATGATAGGAGGCTTTGTATTCTTCTCCTTCAACATCACTTCCCTTGGGTTCGCAGTCGTCCCAATCGCCGCGGTGCTCCTGCTCGTTGGCTGGGCAATCTCGCTTTTTGTGATTGGCGTAGTACTGAGATACGGGCCGGGTGCAGAGGCTCTCGCATGGGGTGTGATGTTCGTAGTGCTTCCGCTCTCAGGCGTGTTCTACCCAATCGATGCTCTCCCGGCTGCTGTGCGACCGATCGCTCTTGTTCTTCCTACTACCTATGCGTTTGCCGCTCTGAGGGGTGTCGTCGATGGAGAGGCATTGAACTGGGCGTACGTAGGCATCGCAGCAGGAGGAGCGTTTGTGTTGAGCCTGCTCTCATTTTGGTTTCTCGTGAGCATGCTTAAATTGTTTAGGCGACGCGGGTATGTAACGCGTTATGCCTAGGAATTATCGCTAGGAGCTAGCCCTCGACGTGGGCCTTGAGTGTGTCGAGGGCGCCTTTGTAGACACCAGCGATTCCCTCGGCGAAGTCATCAGGCTCCATCTCCAGAGTCCAAGTAGCGCGTGCCCCGTCGCCCTCTGCCTCTACAGCAACAGTTGATAGCCATTTGTCGACGGGGAGGCCGTGTCCATTTACTGTGTAGGAGTAAGTGCGGTTCGCCTCGTCGCGCGCAACCTCATCCTCTGAGACTTTCATGCCACCAGCAATCTCAATCTCGCGAGTCTTTCCATTTACGACGCATGACTCGACGCCATCCATCCAAGTATCTAGGCCACCAAATTCTCCGAGTACTGCCCAGACTTCGTCTGGGGTGCGGTTGATGCTGATCTCGTGCTGGACGATTGCCATTTTTTCTCCTAGGTCGGGTCGGGGAAGATTAGACCAACTCATGCATTGGCGAGAGATTTAGGTTGGGATTTGGGGTATCCGGGTGAGCGGTGGGAGGATAAGGAGATGGATAATCGTCAGCGCGCCATTTATCTCTGCCGTACCCGTGTCGGAATCGGCATTGTGATGATGCTCGCCCCTCGCACCGGCTCGAGACTTGGCTTCGGTTCAGGCAAAGACTCGCAGGGAGCCTCTGTCCTTGGCCGCGCGTTTGGTGCTCGGGAGGCTGTGCTCGGTACTGGTGCAGCGATTGCTCTCTCCGAGCGTGAAGGTGGAGAGAACTGGCTCTCAATGAGCGCTGTGGCCGATGCGGTAGATGCTGCTGCACTGTTGCTTACACCGCGCCTGCCGCTGCGGGCGCGCTTGCTCGGGATTATCGCAGCCGCCTCTGCCGTTGCGCAGTTTGCAGTCGCCAAAGAGATCTCTGAAGAAGCCGATCAAAGCGTTTAGTAAAAGAACTAACGCGCACCTAATTGCTCAGAAGCATTGAGGGTTTGAAGTCGCTCTACCTCCGCTATCACACGGTCCCGACTGAGGCGTGCAGCAATTAACCCCTCGGGCCGCTTGGCCCAGCCCGATGCTCGAACGGACCTGCGCAGTTCGTCCAAGGATGCTGTCCATGCGATTGCACAGAGGCCGGTCACTGGAGCGAGAAGCAGAAGGACTAATGCGCCCACGCTCCCCCAGCGTTTATGTGCAATCCATGCCTCTACGCCCCAAGTAACAGGGAGTGTTACTAGAGCACTCCCACCTTTTGCCGTTGCTTGCCAAGCAGGGTGTTTTACCCGCATCCCTAATCCGAATGAGACCGAGGCAGGGAGAGCATTTAGGGCATACCCGAGTATGCCTCCAGGAGTAAGAGCAATTGCAGTGGCTCCTAGCAGAGCGATTCTTCTCCGTGCTCTGTGAGGATCAAGATGCACAACATCGGCTGGTGTGTGCGCCCCAAGAGCATTGAGGCGCTCTCGCAGATCATCGACTCTTGCCTCTAGCCCTTTGAATGCTGGGCCTTGGTCTCCGCCGTTGCGGGCGACTGCATCTCCAATGATTCTCTGGAGAGCGGCCTGCTGGAGAAATGAATCCTCTGCGTTTGGATCCTTTGTCAATATGGTTATCTCTGCAGCCGCATGCACGACCTCGGCCTCAAGCCAAGATGAATGACTACGCGTAACTGCCGCAAGAGATTCACCGAGCGTCTCGGTTAGTAATCGAACTGCAGTAGGCCCATCTTGCAAATATGACCCTAGAAATTTGTTTACCTCAACCGCTTTACCGATCTGAAGTGCAACCTGAGACCGAAAGCGCCCTCGTTCTTCATATGTAATTCCGAGAGGAACTATCACTAGATGATCGACCGCCCCAGACTCGAGGGCCTCAAGTGCGATTCGCGCTGCCCCAGTCTTTAATGGCAACGCAAGACGTGGATTATCGTGCACACCGCCTTCAGGGAAAATACAGACGTTCCCACCGCTTCGAAGGACGTCATGGCAAGTCTCGAAAGCGGATGCATTTGTCGCCTCGTTGTTTTGTTCCTCGCGCTCTTCACCTCGTCGTGCAACAGGTACACACATTGCAAATTTAAGGAGAAGGTTGAGGCCGCGAATTCTCCACATGCTCTGGGCTACTAAGAATCGGGGAAAAGTGCCGAGTTGCGCTATCAGGACTACTGGGTCGGCTAATCCGTTCGCATGATTTGAGATGAAGATAGTTGGGCGATCCGGGGGAACATGTGAACGCCCTGTTACATCAACTCTGCGCATAAAGACATGAACAACTGTCTCGCAGAGCCGCACTAGAAAGCGTGCGCGCATATTCGGACGGGGAGTACCTTGTTGCCCTCTCATGGCTAACCCTCTCATGCTTGAGACCGTAGCGGATCCGACTCACGAAAGCGCCGGAGCGTCACAACCGCCTCTGCTACCACTCTGTCATCGGACCCCGAGTCCCTAATAGTGACCTCTACGGATGCTCCGTCGATGCGCTCCCCGACGAGTCGAGCTACGCCAATTAGTGGTCCAACCCTGCCTGGGCGGAGGAATCGCAGAACTGTGTCCTGAGCGTAGAAAGGAGTCTCTGTACTTGATGCCCCTGCGGTGCTGCTAGGGAGACTGAGGCCAAAATGCTCAGCGGTTGCTGCTACAAGCGTTGCGATGGTGCCTCCATGAACAATGCCCCACGGATTACGCAGATCATCGTTGATATCAATGCTCACAGTGTCGTGCGCCACGACGGTGACTCTGAAGAATTCAAGGACTCGAAGATCGGGCAGTGACTCTGGGTCCGATGCAGCGAATCTAAATGGACGCTCTCTCTCGGGCATCCCATCTGGTGGTGCAAGTAGTGCCGATGAGACCACAGCGTTGGCAATCAGCGCGTTATCTGAGCCGGTGTCTGTGAGCGTAACGCCTGCAACCGCTGATGATTTCCCGACTCTGAGTATCTGCGTGTTGAGTTCAAGCGGCCCTTTAATAGCGGACCGAAACCTTGAGATATTTAGGTCGGTCGAGACAATCCAGAGGGGGAGTGCGGCGAGTCCACAAGTGAAGCCGCCGATGATGTCCGCAAGTGTCGTGAGGATTCCGGAGTGAAGTACCCGATGCTCATCGAGGAAAATCTCAGGTATTTCAACCGTCCCGCGCAGCGTTACGGGACCCTCTGGGAGGGTCGTCTCGAGAATGTCGATGCGGCTGTACTG
>CAMDSG010000009.1 GCA_945907055.1 Bifidobacterium breve
GAGACCAGTTGCATCAACGGTTGCTTGAATTGTCTCGAACTGATTTGCAAAGAGAGTAGCAAGATCTACCGGGCTTGTATTGAGTTCTATTGCGTCTTCAAGATCGTCAGTGGGTTCGTTAGCGATCTCCTTTACAAAGAGATTCTGGGAACACTGTGTAAAGACCTCGGCGGTCCCGCCTACGAGGTAACCGAGGATTGCATTCTCAATCTGGGCATGCTCGCGATGCGTCGCTAAGTCCGTATCCGATAGTCCATACTCTGCTGTGAGCCGATCGGACGAGACAGATGTGACCCCAAATAGGCTTATATGTAGCCCCATTGCATCCGGGTCAAACGGGTGCAGTGCAAGCAAAGCGAGCCAACCGGTTTGGCGCGCTGCATTAATGAGTTCGCAGACGCCTCCGAGGTGATCGCGTGCGCGAGTCTTCGCGATACCGCTCTCACTCAATTGCTCTTCCCCGCGCATTGACTCTGCAAGATGAGCGGGGATGGCCGCGCCATCGTAAAGCCAGGCCTCAATCTCGGAATCTACGGCGGCGGTACCGCTGCGAGGCACGAGTACAGCTACTGCGACGGATTCGTCATTGAGCATAAGAATGGGGCGGATCTGACCCTCAGCATGGCGCGGGAGCATGGCGGTGACGGTCTCGCGGTGTCGCCACCAAAGATGCCCGCGCGGCTCCGTGCTACTCGTAGCGAATACTTGGCGAGCAGTAGCAGCGAAGGCGCCCATGGTTGGACTGCAGGTCGATCGGTACTGGGCGCGATAGAAAAAGTCTGCCTGACCTACGACAACCGGCTTTCGCTTCTTTGGCTCAGAGGAATCGGCAGAGTCAGGGCGGTGCTTCGTGGACGATCCATCATCAGAGCGGCGTTCATCAAGAGTTCCGCTAACCAAGTATTGGAGAACGTGCTCACCAGCCGGCCCGGGTTGATCAGGGCGACGCAGGTATCGCTCAGCAAGGCGAGATAAATAAGCGGGCGGGAGTGCGTTTAGTAGGCGCAGTAAACGAACCGTTCGCTCTTTAAGTTCATATGCCCAGTGCTCTGGCTGCTCAGTTCTGCTCATGGCGTCTCCTCCTTGACGCGTTCTACCACAGGTTTCATTGGACAAAAAGTCCAATTTTGCAGAGCCACGCCCTCCTCCCTTACAAATAGCAGAGGCCAGCAGACAAGAGCCCTAATCCAACTCGCCGCCATTCTCCGACATACCAGATTCTCCAAAAAGAAGCGCAGTGTGGTGCCGCTTATAGATCAGCGGCGTATCCTTTCCCTATGGCCAAGACATGGATTACAACTTGCGGCGACACAATCACTGAGAGTGAAGTCGCGAAGATTCTTGATGACGTGAAACTTCGCAAACTTCTGACGAATCTAGAGCCGCCTACCGATGACGACACTCCCTTCAAGTTTGCGGATCATCCCCCTGTCCCGTTGACTAAATGATGGAAACTGGAGAACGGATATCGGGCCGATTGATGTGCTGGTTGGCATCCCAGACCACGATGGTCTTCCCGTAACTTTTGACCGTCTCCGCGTACACGCAGAAACGATAATTGCTTTCGAGCGCGCGATATCGGTCGCTTCGCTTGAAGACATCATCGTGTCAAAGGAGTTCGCGAATCGGCGCAAGGACTCGGAGGCGTTGCCTGAACTCAGGCGCCTCCGTGACGAGCAGGCATAGCTAACCCGTCGCCTCTCGGCTCCAGAGTCTTCGATTCTCTTCACGCGCTCTACTAGCCTGACGGAGCGTGAGCAGCAGCGACCGACCAACTAGGCGTACCCCTTACCACCATGACCCAACCGTGGGATGGTTCGAACTCTTCTACGACCTAATCATCGTCGCTGCCACCCTTGAGCTCGGTGTCCAACTAGCCAAGTACCCAACCTGGCGCACCGCAGGATGGACTGCGCTCTGCTTCACCTTGCTCTTTGGCGTCTGGGTCCTAACCACACTCCACTCAAATTTCCGCTCACACCCCACTAGTACTACATACCCGATCATCGTTATTCAGATGATGGGGATTCTGATCGCCTGCCTTGCAGCCAACCGGCACGGTGGGATCGACGATTGGCACGGGTTAGTGGCGGTAGCGGTTGTCTTCAGCACTGTCTCGGCGCTTTACGCAATTGGCAACCATGTCCTTGAGGATGTTGAGCGGCACTCGCGACGAATCCTTGAGCGTTCATTTGGGCTTGCAGCAATCATCTGCCTAGCGGCGGCGCTCCTTCCAAAGGACCTTGAGAAGAAATATGCACCGTTTAGCCTTGGTCTTGCTATTGCAATTATTGCAATCGCATCACTAGGTCCTTACGTCGGGGATCGAGTGAAGCGCCACGTAATCAATGAGGAGCATCTAAGCGAGCGCATGGGGCAGTTGATCTTGATTCTCTTAGGCGAGTCGTTTCTCAAGGTTGTGCTCGCAATCGGAAAAGATGGTGATCGCCCCGACTACCTGCTACTCACCTGTACCTTCATCATCGTCTTCAGTCTCTGGGCGCTCTACTTCGAGCCAACTATTGCTGGGATAGTCCCAAACACAATCTCTCGGATGCGCGTATGGCTGATTGCCCACGTTGGAATCGGTGCGAGCGCATTAGGGCTTGCTGTCGGACTCTCGGAGATAACAATTCTTGATCAAGAGGTTGCAATCACCAAGGTTGCGACTCTGCTCATTGCATTCCCTCTCATGTTCATGCTCTTCTGTTTGGCCATCACGGAGATAGCCACCCCATCACCGGTACACGTGACGCGATATGTGCGCGCCGGAGCCGCTCTCGGAGTTATCGGGGTCAGTGCCGTCTCTCTCTACACTCCACTAGATGGCCCTAGTTTCTTCTTGGTAGTCATTGCGCTTGTTTTGGTGACAGCGGTTGTAATTGACCGTTTTTTCATTAAGAAATTGGACGACTCACCGAAGACTCGACAACAAATTTTTGATGCCTGGACTGATCCCTCTAAAGGCGCTCTCTAGTCGAAACAGCTGAGACCGTTTCGGGCCCGGCATTGCTGAGCACCACAAGAATTAGGCGCTCATAGCCTCTCGCCGCAGACGCCACGCACGCTCGATTCGCGGCCGGAACGCTGCCAGAATTACCACACATGGGATGCTCGAGTAGACGAGCCAACGGCTGAAAGGGAAGTCGAGCGTGTTCGCAAGTTCTCGACTCTGGGTAAGTAGCAGTAGGCCTGCTACAGCGAGGCCCATGATCCTGGGCGGAAAGAATCGAACGACATAGGCCGCAAGCGGCGCGGCGAGAACTCCACCGACGAGCATGGCGAGCACCACCCCGAGATTGAGGCCCTCGCCCCCAAGCGATGCGAAGAGTGATCCAACGGAGACAACCGCAACAGCTACCTCCGCAGTGTTGACCGATCCGATGGCGAAGCGCGGCGGGACGCCGCGATGGAGCAGAAAGGGAGTAACAACAGGCCCCCATGCTCCGACGAGACCGTTGGTCACCCCACCTGCGGTAGCGACAATCTCTAGGCCACTCTCATTGAACTCCGGGGCGCGAATATCGGGCTCGGCGGCCTCTCGAAAATCACGATTGGCGGTAACGGCGCGACTGAACCGGAACAGGATTCGCACTCCGACCAGCATTAAAAGAACAGCAAGGAAGGGCCGGATCTGGTCTCCATCAACATTGGCAAGAACCGTTGTTCCGACCAAGGCGCCTACCGCACCTGGAATCGCCAACTTCAGGACAATGCGTCGATCAATATTGCCGAAGCGCCAGTGCGAGACGCCAGAGGCGAGTCCGGTAGCGATCTTGGCCAAATTTACCGTCGCAGATGCGGCCGCCGGGCTGATGCCTTGACTAAGCAGGATGCTCGAAGAGGTTGGGCCGAAGCCCATTCCGAGGGCTCCGTCAACCATTGAGGCGAAGAAACCGGCAAGGGCAACCACAATTAGTTCGTTCATATACAACAAATTCTATAGGAATACTATAAATTAAGCAAGGAGTTTCTTCTTCCACTCCAAATCTGGTTACCTCATTTGCCCTATTTGTGAGCCGCGTCGGGGAGACCCAACCGCTTTGTGCGCAGGATGCTGAGCGCTATAGCGCCGCTGATCATCGCAACAATGATGCCGAGAGAGACGTAGGTGTTCATGTGGTACCAGTGCGAAATGCCCATCTTCAACCCTACAAAGATGAGGATTCCTCCGAGTGCATGCGCCAGATAGTGGAAGCGATCCTTGGCGTTTGCGAGGAGGAAGTACATCGCCCGGAGCCCCAAAATAGCGAAGGCGTTGGAAGCAAAAACAATGAACGACTCGTTCGAGACAGCCAGAATCGCCGGCACCGAGTCGACTGCGAAAATAACATCGGTCACCTCAATGACAACCAGTGCGGCCAGCAGAGGGGTAGCGGCGCGTTTTCCATTGAGTACGGTGAAAAACTTCTGCCCATCGAGTTTGTCAGATACTGGCATGACCCTGCGCAGCAGCCCGAGACCACGCGTACTCTCCTTTTCACCCTCGTCGTCGCGGTGACGAATTATCTTCGCTCCGGTATAGACAAGGAATGCGCCGAAGACGAGTAGCAGCCACCAGAACTGGCTGATAAGCGCGCTTCCGAGGACGATAAAGACAGCTCGTAACGCCAGGGCTCCGAAGATGCCCCAGAACAGGACACGGTGCTGGTACTTCAAGGGGATCGAGAGAGTTGCGAAGAGCATTGACCAGACAAACACGTTGTCGATGCTGAGTGACTTCTCGATGAGATAACCACTGATGTACTCACCGAAGGCCGCGCCACCAAACATGAACGCGATTACCAGTGAGAATGCAAGCCCGCACATCACCCAGAAAATTGATTCGAGCAGTGCCTCTTTCGGCGATGGAGCGTGAGCATCGCGATGCCGGTAGAGGTCGACCGCCAACAACGCTGCGATCAAAACGAGAAGCCCTATCCACGCTCCAATCGGTACATCTATATCTACGAAATTAGAACGGTCACTTGCTGCAAGTAGCACTAAAACCTCTCTCGACTATCATAAAACTGCGGACATTAGAAGCTCATGCTCCCTCAGTACGACGAGGGGGTCGCCGTAATTATGAGCGATCTCGCCGGCGGCTCCCCTTCGTCCTCGCAACAATACCCGACGACGACCGCGCCCTACCTCTTCACATTATTTGCGGCATTTTCGCCACTCAAAGCTCTGATTTAGTTTGAATGCAGCACCTATCAGGGGATTCTTAGGCTTCTCTTAGGTTTATACGCCATAATTTCTCATCTTGGACCCGCATGATGATCTTGCTAGCAAATCCGCTGGCACGCGAGACACCGATAAGCAACCGAGTCACCTGACTCCCCAACCTAAGAGGTACAGAATGAGCAAGCAACCATCACCCTGGATGCGGAGAGTCGGTAGCGCCGCACTCTTTGCAACTCTCGGAGCAACAATCATTGGATTCGGAGTAGCTGGAGCAGTCGACGGCGGATCTACAAGCACATCAACTCCCTCCGCTCCATCCTCTGAGTCACGACCCGACAAAGCTGGCCGACTCAACCTCACCGACGAGCAGCAGACCTGCCTAACCGAGGCTGGCATCACCAAGCCAGAGGGGCGACCAACACAAGCAGAGCGTGACGCATTCAAAGCAGCAGCCGAGACCTGTGGCATCACACTCCCCGCACGCCCAACCGCAGAGCCTGGTCTTGGAGCACCCGATGAGGCCCCAGGAATGGGCGGCCGCTTCGGTGATGGACACGGAAGGGGCGGACGTTTTGGCCGCGGCTTTGACGGACCCGGCCCATCTGGCCCATCTGGCTCAACAGGTTCAACAGGAACTGACGGAGCACCCGTAGAGCCCACCTCCGGCTCCTAGGTAAACAACAAGTACCCCCGCATGCGGGGCCGGTCGCGACTCCCCCGTCGCTTCCGGCCTCGTTGCGCGCGGAGATTCGGTAAGGATGTGAGAAATGAAGATTCTTCTTGTTGATGACGACCCCGGCATACGCCTCTCCGTGCAGCGCTCTCTTGAGTTTGAGGGATACAGAGTCACGACTGCGGAGGACGGCGAGGCGGCGCTCATCGCGATTGCGGCAGCACAGTATGACTGCGTGATTCTTGATATCTCAATGCCGCGTCTCGATGGCCTTGGGGTCTGCCGTCGCCTTCGCCAAGATGGCAATGACATTCCAGTGCTTGTTCTCACCGCGCGCCAGCAGGTCGCCGATCGCGTATCTGGCCTCGATGCCGGTGCTGACGACTACTTGGCGAAACCATTCGCACTTGAAGAACTACTTGCGCGTGTACGCGCGCTGCTTCGCCGCAGGCCGGTAGGTGAAGTGCCTGGAGAGGTGCTTCGTGTCGGTGATCTAGAGATGGACCTTGACTCTCATCGCGCAACGCGTTCGGGGGTTCCCATAGACCTCACGCGTACCGAGTGGACTCTGTTAGAGGAATTAGTTCGCAACTCCGGAATTGTCCTCTCGCGTGATTTGTTATCTGACCGCATCTGGGGTCAAGACTTCGGAACCGCTGCATCCCTAGATGTTTACATTGGCTATATACGTCGCAAGACTGAGGCCGATGGAGCGACTCGACTAATACAGACCGTACGCGGCATCGGCTTCGTCGCCCGAGTTGAGAAATAGCTGTAGAGAAATGACTGTAGAGAAATGACGCTCCGCACTCGGCTAACCCTCACTGTTGTAATTACCGTTCTTTTCGCAGGTATAGGCATCGCAGCGATTGGGTCATGGGCCACTCGCCACGAGTTGTATCGATCTGCAGAGCAGACAATGCAGAGAGAGATCGATCGGTTGGTAGACCGACCGGCGTTTGCACGCTCACGCCTCATCGAGCAGTTCCAGCGCAACGATGCAGGAGTCGGCATTACCGGCACTACTGGTACCGATCCCTTAGGGGAAGGTGCCAGCCCTAATCCGCTAACAGGGCCAAACGGCCAACCCCGGCGCGGTCCAGGCGGTCAGCGCGGTCCAGGCGGTCAGCGCAACCCCAACAATGCACCGCAGTTGCTCCCTCAGGACAGATCCATTCAAGACGTCGCAAGCGATGGCAATGTAATCCTCAGCGTCGGGTCAATCGTCATACCTGTTGACTCAACTGATATCCAGATCGCTTCAAGTGGGGGATCAAGAACGCGCACACTCGACTCCAATGGAATCCACATCATGGTTGTAACTGAGGGTGGCGTAGGTGGCGGAGCGGTACAGATTGCGCGTGACCTATCCGAGATTGACGCAGCGCTGATCCGAATAAGAAATCTCGCAGCTCTCATCTGTGCATTGGGTGTTGCATTAGCTGCGATTATCGGGCTTGTTGTGACGCGTAAGGCCCTGAAGCCGGTTGAAGAACTGACTGATGATCTAGAGCGTCGGGCAGCGGATCCCGATGACCTATCTGCACTTCCAACAACTGAGCGATCTGATGAAGTCGGAAGACTCACTGCGAGTTATAACTCGCTCTTGGCAGCGCTCGCAGGGTCGCGCGAGCAGCAGAGAGCTCTTGTTGCAGATGCAAGCCACGAACTCCGCACACCTATTACCTCTCTTCGAACGTCAATCGAGTTACTGCATCGCGCACCTGATTTAGATGAAGCAACCCGCCGAGAACTAATAGCAAACTCCGTTGAGGAGCTAGAGGAGTTAACCCACCTAGTTAATGAAATTGTTGAACTCGCGGTAGTCGGATCTGCAGATATACCATTTGAGCAATGCGAATTGGATGAGCTTGTTGAGAATGTTGTCATTCGAGCACGTCGGCGAACCACAAGCGAGATTGCATTGACTTCAACTGCATGCTCAGTAAGCGGGCGCCCCGCACGCATTGAGCGAGCGGTCAATAACCTTCTGGAGAACGCGATTAAGTGGAGTCCGCCAGGGGCCCCTATCGAGGTAACGGTTGCAGCCGGTCGAGTAACGGTGCGCGACCACGGACCAGGCATCGCTGCCGAGGATCGGGCCCGAGTCTTCGAACGCTTTGCTCGCGGGCGTGATGCAGAGAAGGTCGCAGGCTCCGGACTCGGGCTCGCAATCGTCTCGCAGGTTGCCGAGGAGCACTCGGGGAGAGCCTGGGTAGAGGCGCCAGAGGATGGCGGAACTCTCGCAATCATCGAGTTTCCTGTATTGACATCCCCCGTGCCATAACTTAGTTTCGCGTCATGACACGACGCGTAGCCCTCATCAATAATGGCAAGCAGTATGCCGGACCCGCACTAGCCCGTGAGTTTGCATCTCGCGGCCACGACATTGTTCTGGCGATGCCCGCCGATGGTTTAGTTGCAGAGCTTGAGGCTCTTGGAGCAACCGTTGAGGTAGTTGACGGCAAGATTGATATCTCCAATGCCGGGGACGCTCAGAGACTTGTAGATGCTGGCATCGCGCGCTTTGGTCGCATCGATACCGCTGTGATGTTCTCCGGGCAGATCATCATCGGGAGGTTTCTCAACTCCACCATTGATCAACTCCACAACATTGTGCACACCTGCCTCGATGCTCCATATGAGTTCCTCAAGGCAGTAGTTCCGCCGATGGTGAATCAAGGAGATGGCCAGGTCCTTGTAATTACGAGTGCCGCTGGTGCACGCCCAACCCCCGGTGCACCTCTTTATTCATCGGTGCGCGCTGGTGCAACGATGATGACCAAGAACGTCGCCGATGAGGTTGCCTCAACCGGCGTGCAGGTAAATGCTTGCGGGACGAACTTCATGGACTTCCCTGAGTTCCGCAAAGCGGCCGGTGCCGATGACCCTGAGCGTCGGGCCTTTATCGAGTCACAGGTGCCGATGGGCAGGCTCGGAACAATGGAGGAGTTCGCAGCCTTCTGCATGACCTTCCTCGACGGGACCTCGCGTTTTACAACCGGTCAGTACATCTCCTACGCAGGTGGCTGGGCGTAACGCACGACCCTTCCACCGAACTTCGGGCGTTTAATGTCGCTATAGCGACGATAACTACCCGAAGTTCGAGAGTTTGAGTGGTTTAGAGAGCCGCTAGGGCTGCTACTCCGGCCACGAGCATCAGCAGACCTAGCAGCATGAACGCGAGCGTTCGCCCTATCGGCGCCACAATTAACTCCTCGCCCTTTTTCACGCCTCCGGAAGTCCTAGTGGAGTTGTTGCCAGCACCGGCCTTGGCATCTCGGCGCCTCCGGAGAAGCGCGTACCCGTTGCCGAATAACAGCGCGGCTCCAATTGCTGCGACTATCTCTCTAAGCACCTGATCGTAGAAGTTCACCCACGAAGCGTACCTAGCGGGGCTCTCCGTGGTAGCACAGGTACATGCGTTTGATTGTCGCTCGATGCAGCGTTGAGTACGAGGGTCGTTTGGGGGCACGCATGGCAGAGGCCGTTCGCCTGATAGTGCTGAAGGCCGATGGCTCTATCGCAATCCACTGCGACTCCAAGGCCTATAAACCTCTCAACTGGATGACGCCGCCCTGCAGCATCTTTGAGTCTGAGGGGATGATTGTTGCCGAGAATCCAAAGGGCGAGACTCTGCGCGTAACACTTCTAGAGGTGCACCACGACCACAGTGTCGAACTCGGTGATGAGCCAGGGCTGGAGAAGGATGGCGACGAGGCCGAGCTTCAGTTGCTAATTGCAGCGCGTGTGGAGTCGCTCAAACCTGGCCTCACGCTCATACGACGTGAGTACCCAACTGACATCGGCCCTGTAGACCTTCTCTGTCGCGACGATGAAGGCAATGCAGTGGTTGTCGAGATCAAACGTATCGGCGAGATCGCAGGTGTTGAGCAACTGCTTCGCTATCAAGAACGCCTAGACCTCGATACGCGTCTTGCCCCTACTCGCGGCATGTTCGTAGCCACGCGCATCAAGCCTCAGGCAAAAGTATTCGCCGAGAGTCGCGGAATCGAGTGTGTAGAGATCGAGTTAGACGAACTACGCGGCCACGACCTGCCGAGGATGCGCCTTTTTTAGTTACTTGAACTCAGACTGTCGCGAGCCTTACGTATCGCATCGCTAGCATCTTGGATTGCCTTCCCGCTGAGTAGCGCATCAAAACTTGGAAGCCCCGCGTTCGAGGCTAGAGTCGTATTCATATAGCGCTTGCGAACTGCCTCAAGAGAGAACGGAACCCCTCGCTTATCGCTATCAATTGCTACAAATGCAATCTGAGCGCCCAGCACCCGAGCCTCAACAAGTGACTCGCGCACAGCAAGCGCTGCCCTTGACGCGGAGGCTCCCTCGCTGCCGCGCAGCCGAGGAGCATTTAAATGAAGCTCTCGATCCAAATTTTCGAGTGCCGTAATTCCTGCAGTTGGATTGAACTCCAAAGCGTTTGCTCTCGTTACCGGATACTCACTCCGAAGTCTTTTTGTCTCCATCGCTGTGCTATCAATTGCCTTGCCGACTCCACTTCGCGCATCACTAATTACTCGTTCACGTAATAAATATGAAGAACAAAAAATGAAGACCAAGAGTGCCCCGATAACCGGCCAGAACCTAGGTGATAAAGACTGGGGAGGAGATGTTGCGGATTGGGCAGACGGGGCGAGGGGGTCACGCCTCTTATCGCGCAGTGAAGCTAACGCAGATGGATTTTTGCGAACGCGCCATATCGCCCATGCCGCTCCACAGCCTAAATACATCGCGAGATCAAACGGAGAGCGGATTCTAGGAGCCACTATTGAGAAAAGGCTTGTCGCCATGAGTAGTACTGCAGAGCCAAGTATTAGCAATGCTCCACGTCGTCGCAGGGTTAAAACAAGCCCGATTGTTCCAATAATTGTGATTGGCCAAATTAACCAGAAGGTCTTATTTCTAACCTCCATATTGCGGCCATCAAACTTCTCCGCCAGATCGTTGCGGAGAGAGTCAATCTCAAACCAAGATGAAAAGTTCCTCTTTGTAACATTTAGAACTATCTCGGGGTGAGCACGAAAATTTGTTGTCCCGAGTTTTAGCAATGCTTTATCCCACGCAGCATCGTCGCCTGCGAGGTAGACGTAGGGAGCAAATCGGTTATCGGAGTATGCATCTGCAAAATCGCGACCATTCTCTGAAAACTCTGAGTATCGAGCGGAGACATTAAAACCGTTAGAGGTGTTTAAGGTTGGCTCGCCAATTAGCAGTTCATTTCTAATTATCCAAGGAAGTATTACTAAGAGCATTACAGCGCTAAATCGCAATGCACGCCGCCAACCAAATTGCCATACAACCCAAGCAATCAAAAACAGTGCTAGCAATTGCGCGCTTGGCTTCGTAAGAATAAGGAGCCCTAGAGATATTGCTGCCAGCAGAGGGCGTGCGCGAACTAGATACCACCACGTGGCTAAGAGAAGTAGGAGAGCGAGGGGCTCTGAAAGCACTGTCGTGTCGTTCGCTATTAGGGCCGGAGAGAGTGCGGCAATGCCACCGGCAACAATCCCGGCCTCTCTCCCCCATATCTGATTGGCTAAAAGAGCACAGAGCAGAACAACCCCAATGCCGATTGCGATATTTAAAATTTGAGCATAAATAACAGAGGAGCCTGTTGCTGAGAAAAGGCTCCCCAATAAAGCCGGATAAAGAGGTGGTCGAAAGGCACTGGGGTGCACATAAGCAAATGGCCATTGAATTGAGAGCCCGGCGCCATTTGAGAAGGCCCTTGCTAATTGCATGTACTGGTCTGCATCCTTATCAGGGATGTAATTAGGGATAGCGAAGAGCAAATAAAGGACGCGTGCCAGCCCAGCTAATGCACCTAAGAAAAGTATTATTCGTCGAGGCATCTATATCTACTCTGACTTGAAAAGTAAATGAGCGTCTACTCGCGCGCCATGTTTGCAAACTTCGTGAAGTGGTCTAGGAACGCAAGGCGCACATTTCCTGTGGGTCCATTACGGTGCTTAGCCACGATGATCTCGGCTGTTCCACGCTGATCGGTATCGGTATTATAGGACTCATCGCGATAGATGAACATCACAACATCTGCATCTTGCTCAATCGAACCTGACTCACGCAGGTCGGCGAGCATCGGCCTCTTATCCTGGCGGTACTCAAGCTGGCGGTTGAGCTGCGCAAGAGCAACAACAGGGCAGTCGAGTTCGCGAGCGAGAATCTTGAGACCACGCGAAAGGTCCGCTACCTCTACTTGGCGACTCTCGGGCCTACCAGGCGTTGACATGAGCTGCAGATAATCGACAACGATCAGCCCCAAGTCTCCATGCCGAGCCTTGATACGGCGAGCCTTAGCGCGCATCTCCATCACAGTGCAGTGAGGGTTGTCGTCAATGTATAGAGGCGACTCTCCGAGATGGGACATCGCGGTGTTGAGGCGTGTCCAGTCGGCGTCGTTGAGTCGACCTGTCTGAAGTTTGCGAGCCTCAACGCGCGCCTCTGATGCGAGTAGTCGTTTCGTGAGTTCAACTGTGCCCATCTCCATAGAGAAGAAGATGACCGGACGCTTCGTGACAATCGCTACGTTCGCTGCGGCACCGAGAGCAAACGAGGTCTTACCCATTCCCGGTCGAGCAGCGACAATTAAAAGTGTCGAGTTCTGAAAACCAAGCAGCAACTCATCAAGATCTGTGTAGCCGGTAGGCGAGCCCGTTACCGCTCCCTCAGGGCCCTCATACATATTTGAGAGTTGCTCGATCGTCTCAGAGACGGAGTCGAATACGCGCACCATTGACTCGGCGACGCGCTTCTCTGCTATCTCAAAGATTCGCGCCTCAGCCCGGTCGACGGTATCGGTCACATCATCGGGCTGTGAGTAGGCGCTCTCTGCAATCTCCCCTGCAACGGTGATTAGACGGCGCAGAAGTGCAAGTTCGCTAACAATCCCTGCGTAGTGGCCCGCGTTCGATGACGCAGGAGTATTGGCCTGGATACTTACAAGCTTCTGCCTACCGCCGAGCGCCTCAAGAAGATCTGCGCGACGCAACTCCTCCGCGATTGTCACCGGGTCAACCGGTTCGCCCTGGCTGTACAGAGCCATTACTGCGTTGTAGATATGCGCATGTGCAGGCTTGTAGAAATCAGACTCGTCTACACGCGCCTCTACCGCTGCAGTAATCGCATCGCGCGAAAGCATCATGGCGCCGATTAGCGACTCCTCCGCCTCAAGGTTGTGCGGCGGTACGCGACCTGCAGATACCGATCGCTGCGAGCGCCGGGCATCGTCTATTGACTGAACCACTATTTCCCCTAAAACCTTGCGTTGATTCGACACGTCATTTTGGGCCACGATTAGAGCCCTCGTTTAATTGAGATTGAGCCTCTATCGTCTCACCTTTTGCCTGTGGGTAAACAGTGGAGAACCCTGTGTTTTTCCTGTGCATTAGCGGTGGATAACTGCATTACTTCTCCACAGGCCTGTGGGTAAGTATCGCTTTGGTGCAACTCCTTAAGTCTCTACCTCTACTGGGACACGTTGCCTGCGAGGCAAGCTGCGCCCTAGTATCTGTCCTCTTAAAAGTAAAGGGCCCGGCCGCATTTACTGGCCGGGCCTCTACTAATTCTGAGAAGTGATTGCTACAGGTTCCTACTCGGAGACAACCTCGACAGTTGACTTGGCAATTATACCCTCGTGCAGGCGCACTGATACCTCGAACTCGCCGAGCTCCTTGATTGCCTCGGCAATCGTGACGGTACGGCGATCAATCTCGGTAAGCGCAATCACGCTTAGCGCAGTAGCGACATCAGATGCAGTAACTGAACCGAAGAGCTTTCCGCCCTCGCCTGCGCGAGCAGTAACCGTGACACGTGCACCGTTCAAACGTGCTGCAACCAGCTCGGCTGCTTCGCGCTCGCGTGTGTCGCGTGCACCACGGTTTCGACGCATCGCCTCGGCCTGGCCAATTACACCCTTCGTGGCCTGAATTGCAAGACCACGGGGCACTAGATAGTTACGTGCATAGCCGTCAGCAACGACACAGAGGTCGCCTTTCTTGCCTACGTGCTCTACATCGGCGCGCAATACGATCTTCATCTCTACGCCTCCTCTGAAGTTGTGTCGTCGGTTGGGTCGTAGTCAAGAGCCTCTGGGTTGCGCTCGACCACGATCTCCATGGTCTCCTCGCCCTCCATGGTGATGCCCTCTGGCAACTCATGAATAGTTGTCTCAGGAATCACTGCATCGGCTGACAACTCGCGATCGCGGCCACCATCACGGCCACCGCCTTCACGGTCGCGTCGTCCGCCGCCGCCACCCTTAGAGCGCTGGGTTACCTGGCGCACTGTGTAGGGAAGTAGGCCCATCTCGCGAGACAGGCGAATCGCCTTAGCGACTGCGCGCTGCTGCTGCGTGTTGTTGCCAGTTACGCGACGAGCGCGAATCTTTGCGCGCTCCGAGACGAAACGACGAAGAAGGTTGACGTCTTTGTAGTCAATCCAGTCGACACCCTCAGAGATGAGGATGGAGACTTTCTTCTTCATAGGTCGACGCTTGTCGGTCCCTAATGGTTTGCGTTTTTCTCTGTTGTTATCTCTAGCCATGATTAATGCTCCTCATATACCTTTTGATTGAGGGCCCTTTAGAAGGGCTCCTCATCTCCAAAACCGTCATAGGCCGGGGCCGGCTCGTTCGATGACTCACGCCCACCGGAGTTACCCCCGCCAGACTTGCCACCTGAATTGCCGCCCGAGTTGCCCCCATAGTTGGAGCCACCCTCGCGACGCTCAGTGCGCTTCACCTCTGCTGTTGCCCAGCGAAGGCTCGGTGCTACCTCATCGGCAACGATCTCAACGATGCTTCGCTTCTCGCCCTGCTCGGTCTCCCATGAGCGCTGCTCGAGGCGGCCAGTCACGATGACGCGGTTGCCCTTCTGAAGGGACTCGCTGCAGTGATCAGCCATCTCGCCCCAGACAACGACGTTGAAGAAGGACGTGCGCTCTTCCCACTCGTTGGTCTGCTTGTTGTTCCAGCGACGACTTACCGCTACTGCAAGCTTTGCATTCGCCTGGCCACCCGCTGTGTAGCGAATCTCGGGATCCCTCGTGAGGTTTCCGACGACTGTGATCGTGTTATCTGCCATGCCTTACTCCTTAGCCTCTGTAACCACCTTGGATTTGCTGCCCAACTTGCCGTAAACACGGTCCGGGATACGCAGAACCTTGTGGCGGATTACTTCATCAGAAAGGGAGAGCGTACGGTGGAGTTCGTCCATCGCTGCAGGCTCCGACTTGGCATGGAAGACGACGTAGTAGCCCTCCCAGCGATGCTTCATCTCATACGCGAAGCGGCGCTTGCCCCATACATCTACAGGCCCACGAACCGCGCCCTGTGACTCAATGAGCTTGAGTGATTGCTCGAGCGATGCACGAATTACTTCGTCCTCTAGCTCTGCATCAAATATAACCATGACTTCGTACGGCCTCATCGGCTTCGTACCTCCTCTGGACCACAGCGGCGCTGCGGGCTCCCAAGTTCGTAGCGATGAGGTTCATCACTGCGCCGGGGAGCAGGTTTCGATTGTGAATGTGGTGCGGGTCTTCGCTACAGCTATTCGCCGTAGGCGGGGAAGAGTAGCAGTAAGCCTGCCGGTTTCTCTTGGTGAGAACCCTAGCCACCAAGGGAGGCGAGCACCAGTGGCGATTTGGAGGGCATAAAGGGCGGTGGAGCCTCGAAATTGTAATTTTATTCCAATGGGATATGTGTTCAAATGGCCCCGTTCATAAGCACCCATACTCGGCGCCGCATACAGCACTGAGGCCCCAGAACAGAGACCAATAGGAGTCGGTAATGGATAACGATCAGGCAGGCGCCGAAATATCTACCCGCGCTACAAAAGCAAGACGACGCAACATCTCTGTAGCGTTAGCAATCGTTGTTGTAATAGCGATCGGTGTTACAGCCGTCGTCACAACATCTGGAGACAACAACTCCGCAAGATCCGGTAGCACTTACACGCCTGGGGACCCTCTCGCCTGGACCGCAGTCGAGGGCGGGGGTGCGCATACGTGCGCTCTAGTCAATAGCGGTCAAGTCAAATGCTGGGGACAGAACACCTACGGGCAACTCGGAAACTGGAGTAATACCGACTCTTATACTCCAGTTCTCGTCTCTGGTATCCCCACGACCACAGGTGCTACCGCTACCAGTATCAGCCTCGGCTACAACCATTCGTGTGCAGTGCTCAGCGATGGCCAAGTCAAATGCTGGGGACGCAACAGCTATGGTCAACTCGGTAACGGGAGTAATACCAACTCGAAAACTCCAGTCCTCGTCTCTGGTATCCCCACGACCACAGGTGCTACCGCTACCAGTATCAGCACCGGCCGCTACCATTCGTGTGCAGTGCTCAGCGATGGCCAAGTCAAATGTTGGGGATACAACTACTACGGGCAACTCGGTAACGGGACTAATACCGACTCTTATACTCCAGTTCTCGTCTCTGGTATCCCCACGACCACAGGTGCTACCGCTACCAGTATCAGCCTCGGCTACTACCATTCGTGTGCAGTGCTCAGCGATGGCCAAGTCAAATGTTGGGGATACAACGCCTACGGGCAACTCGGAAACGGGACTAATACCAACTCGAATACTCCAGTCCCCGTCACTGGTATCCCCACGACCACAGGTGCTACCGCTACCAGTATCAGCCTCGGCTACTGGTATTCGTGTGCAGTGCTCAGCGATGGCCAAGTCAAATGCTGGGGATACAACTACTACGGGCAACTCGGAAACGGGAGTAATACCAACTCGAATACTCCAGTCCCCGTCACTGGTATCTCTACCGCTACCAGTATCAGCCTCGGCTACTTCCATTCGTGTGCAGTGCTCACCTATGGCCAAGTCAAATGCTGGGGAGACAACGGTTACGGGCAACTCGGAAACTGGACTAGTACCAACTCGAATACTCCAGTCTCGGTACCGAGCCCCTAGAGCGCACACGCTCTCTAAGAATTCTTGATCTTCGCCCGGGCACATCGCACCCGGGCGAGATCTATTTACAAGACCTATTCACGCGCGCTTCACACCCGCGCGCCGAAGTGCAGAAACCTTCTTCGAGGAGAGCAAAATAATCTGCAATCTCGAATGTTTATCTTGTAGTTGTCACACCCCTGTTTTATAATCGAACATATGTTCGATGAACTTAAAAGTGCTGTAACCCACTTACGAGAGGTCTCCTCGCGTATCAATATCGATGTAGTCGCAGGCAAGGATGCTGCTGCGTTGGTTGGTATCGCTGATGAGATTCGCCGTGCTGGCGATTCTCTACGCACTGTTGCCGTAGGCCAGGTAGAGCGCACGAATAGTTGGAAGGGCGAGGGAGCGAAGAGTATTTCGGAGTGGCTCTCGATCGAGACAGATTGCCCTCAGTATGAAGCCCAAGCAGTAGTACTCCTCGCCAACCAACTCAAGCACCTGCCTGTTACCCAGGCAGCCTTAAGAAACGGCACTCTCTCAAATGCTCAGGCTGTAGAGGTAGCACGAGGCGCGATTGTTGCACCCAATACAGAGACACAGCTCTTAAACCTCGCAAAACACGCAACCGTGCGCGACTTACGCGATGCGTCATCTCGTGTAGTTGCCGGGGCTACCGATGAAGCAGAGCGACACAGACAGGTACACAAGAGTCGATACTTCAAATCCTGGACTGATCTCGATGGCTCCTTCAATGTAAGAGGGCGCATGACGGTTGCTAACGGCGCGCTCGTGATGGCAGCGCTCAAACCGATACAGGATGAGATCTTTAAAGCTGCTCGCAAGAGTGGTGAGCATGAAAGACCCGAGGCCTACGCAGCTGACGCGCTAATGGCACTCTGCGAAAAAGCGAGCGCCGCCGATTCAGCTGCGGGCACGAGTCAAACGAAGACAACCCGCCCGAACGCCGTCATGAATATTCGCATCGACATCGATGCACTCAAGCGTGGACATACCGAACACGGCGAGATCTGCGAGATCGCAGGCGTCGGGCCGATCCCTGTAGCGGCTGCAACTGAGTATTTGGGTGAGGCATTCTTGAAGTTGCTCGTGATCGACGGCACAGACATACGAACAATCGCTCACATGGGGCGCACAATTCCGACAAAGCTGCGCACTGCGGTTGAGGAGCGCGATCGCGTCTGCCAGGTCCCAACATGCGATGTAACTCTTGGCCTAGAGATAGATCACATCGTGCCCTTTGCAGAAGGTGGCCCCGCATCCCTCGAGAACCTTGTACGCCTCTGTAAACGCCATCACCTTCAGAAAACACATGACGGATACCGACTCGAGAAGATTGAAGTAGAGACGGGGACTGAGCGCAGATGGGCTTGGCGCTCGCCACCTGATCTCAGAGATACCGGATGATGCCCGATCTCGCACTTAAGTTGTTAGACGAACAGATCACAAGAACACGCAGGCTGAATCGAGAGATCCCAGACTCCGCCACATTTAGATGGTCGCGCTCTAGCTGGGAACCTCTATGTTGCGCGCGTATGCATCATCACCGGAGTAGAGGTGGAGCTCCGAGGGCATCTGGTCTGTCATGTGATACGTCTCGTCGCTTGACGGGAACGAGCCAGCACGCACATCGTCGCAGAACATAGCGACGGCCATCGTTGACTCTCCCTTGATGTCTGCGTAGCGACGCACAAAGCGTGGAAGTCTTCGATCCTCAAGCCCAAGAAGGTCGTGGTACACGAGTACCTGTCCGTCACAGTGGCGACCGGCACCGATACCGATTGTCGGAATATCTATGGCGTCAGTAACCATGCGAGCCACGCCGTCGGGGACGCACTCGAGAACGAGTGCGAAGCAGCCGGCCTCGGCTAGCGCAATTGCGTCATCAACGATTGTTCGTGCAGCGTCTAGTTGCTTTCCCTGCACCTTGTATCCACCAATAGCATGAACCGACTGCGGGGTAAGCCCCAAATGCCCCATGACCGGGATCTCGGTATCGAGGATTGCCCCGATTGCATCGAGACGTTTACGGCCGCCCTCCAACTTCACAGCGCCAGCACCGGCACGCACGAGGGTTGCGGCATTGCGCACTGTCTCTTCACGCGATACGTGGTAGCTCATCCATGGAAGGTCGCCAACTATGAGTGCATGTGGTTTAGTGCGCGCAACTGCTGCGACATGGTGAGCCATATCGTCAGTTGTGACCTGAAGAGTGTTGTCATACCCGAGTACGACCATCGCAAGTGAGTCGCCGACAAGAATCATGTCAACGCCTGCCTCATCCACGACTCGCGCACTTGGAGCGTCGTAGGCAGTCACCATCACTAGAGCCTCTTGGCCTTTGCGCGCACGGATTGATGGTGCGGTAATGGCTCTGCGCTGACCTGTTGGAGTGGTCATCGGTATTCCTCCATGATCTTCATCCGTCCGGGGCTATTGATGCTCCCGGCGTCTCCATTAAGCGTAATACCGCACTAGTGGTCTCTGTCCAGCGCGACGGCATAGTTTGAGGCCATGGAGAACATCGGCCGGGTCATCGATTGTGAAAACTGCGGCACGCCAAGCGACGAGGTTGTTCGGGTTATGAGGGTCTACCTAACCCCGGAGGCCTGGGATACGCCAGCATCCCGCAGGGTCTTAGAGGACCCAGAGATTTGGTGTATCTCCTGCATAACCCTCTATCCATCTGAGGTTCTAGGGCCTATCGAGTAGCGAGTCCGGTATGAGGCGAGCAGCTCTCAACTAACTCGACGCACTCGGTGGAGTCTCCCGTGGAGTTCACGGCGTTTTAGGTGATTCCACCTGCACTCATGACAGACCTCAACTACATAGCGAGCGAATTCATCGTGCTTTCGGGCTAATCCCTCTAGTTCTCCGCGCTTCGTAAGGCACCGGCCGTTTGCGTCCTTCAAGCCGTCTCCGTATACATAAGAGACAAGGCGCAGCGAGTCCTTTGAGCAGACGGGGCAGGGAGTCTCCATCGGGGTCCCCACATTGCGCGCCGCTCGCATCAACTCTGGGTGCGCATCACATACATCAAGGCTCTTTACGACCCCGCGGCGAAGGTCATTGAGGACTGCTCGACGCGCTAGGGCGTAATCGACGTGGCTTGGCACGCCTCGATCCTACCGGCGCCATTGCCCAAGATTCCTAAGAATATTTCCTTTGGATGGCGCAGCGGTAGCGTCACGATGTATCGTTTCGATACATCGCAAGACACTTTTGCACTCTTTTCATCTCAGACCTTCCTCTTAGACCCTCCCCTAATCCCTCGAGAATCTGGATACACGTGCTCGAACTCGCAATCCTCGGAAATCTCAAGCAGCAGCCGGTCCACGGCTACGAGCTCAAGAAGCGCCTGGCCGAGACGCTCGGTCCGATCTGGGGTGTTTCGTTTGGCTCGCTCTACCCAGCCCTGCGGCGTCTTGAGCGAGCCGGCGCTATTGAGGTAATTGAGGGAGCAGGCATTGAAAGCTCTGCATCGATCCCCTCTACGGGCAGCCTCCGCGGCGAGGCAGCGACTGCACGCCTTCGGCGATCTACCAAACCGAGTCTTCGAACCAAGAAGGCATACCGCATTACAGCGCGGGGCGAGACTCTCTTCGAGGAGTTGCTGCGTGACCCGTCCAAGGGTGTCGACGACCGCACCTTTGCACTTCAACTCTCTTTCTGTCGTTACCTCGGATCAAACGACCGTATTGAATTACTTCAGAGGCGCAGAGCCGAGCTTGCAGAGCGATTGGCTCACGCACGTAAGCCACGCTCCTCGGGAGCCGGTGGCATATCAATCGACAGATATACCCGATCCCTTGCAGATCACAGAACTGCCTCAGTCGAACGCGATCTCGAGTGGATTGACTCACTCATTGAAGAAGAGCGTCGTATCGGAGCAGAAGAGATCGCATCAGCGAATAACACTACAAAAGAAGCCGAAAATAGCATTAAGTCAGATTCAATTGGCCAGCCAGTAGCAAAGTCCAGACCGATTAATAACGAATTAGGAGCAGCCACAGCATGAGCAAAGACGGAAAAGTCAGAGTCGCTATAGCCGGAGTCGGTAACTGCGCAAGCAGCCTCGTTCAGGGCATCGAGTACTACAAGAACGCAGAGCAGGGCGACACCGTCCCTGGCCTCATGCACGTAGAGCTCGGCGGATACCACGTGCGCGATATCGAGTTCGTTGCAGCCTTCGATGTCGACGCTGAGAAGGTTGGGCTCGACCTCGGCAAAGCAATTCTTGCTGGTCAGAACAACACCATCATGTTCTGCAACAACGTTCCCGACGCCGGTGTACCCGTACTACGCGGACCGACCTTCGATGGCCTCGGGAAGTACTACCGAATGACGATCGAGGAGAGTCCGGCAGAGCCAGTCGACGTCGCACAAGTACTACGCGACTCCAAAGCCGACGTACTCGTCTCCTACCTCCCCGTTGGCTCCGAGGATGCTCAGAAGCACTACGCGCAGGCCTGCATTGATGCCGGTGTTGGATTCGTAAACGCCATCCCGGTCTTCATCGCCAGCAACCCCGAGTGGGCAGCCAAGTTTGAGGCCGCTGGAGTCCCGATTGTTGGGGATGACATCAAGAGCCAGGTTGGAGCAACCATTGTCCACCGCATCCTTGCCCGCCTCTTCGAGGATCGCGGGATGGTTCTCGACCGCACCTACCAACTCAATGTCGGTGGCAACATGGACTTCAAGAACATGCTTGAGCGTGAGCGCCTTGAGTCCAAGAAGATCTCTAAGACCCAGGCTGTTACTAGCCAACTCGATAACGGGATAGCGGCAGATGATGTCCACATCGGGCCCTCTGACCACGTTGCTTGGTTGCAGGACCGTAAATGGGCATATATCCGCCTTGAGGGCCGCAACTTTGGGGATGTTCCCCTCAATCTTGAGCTCAAGCTCGAGGTCTGGGACTCCCCTAATAGTGCCGGCGTAATCAT
>CAMDSG010000010.1 GCA_945907055.1 Bifidobacterium breve
TCCTCAAACCAGCACGCAGGACGCCGTCATGTACAAGCACCACCTGACCGTCTGAGGAGACCCATGCATCGCTCTCTAAACCGGTTGCACCTTGATCAAGTGCTTTGCGGAAAGCGGAGATCGTGTTCTCTGGCTCAAGGGTTCTCGCTCCGCGATGTGCGAAGGCGATCGGGGTCTGTCGGGTACTCACAGGGCGAATCGTCGCACGAATGGAGGCGGCAACGCTTATTTCGCTCTCGCTCCGAATAGGTACCTCTGAATGGCAATAGGTGGCCTGAACTCGCCCGGGTATTAATGCCCAGTCATTAGGGGCGCTTCCCCAAATATTTCTCCTAAAGGTTGAACTGACTAGGGCCGATGACCCCCCTGTACCTAATAGAGGGAGACCTGAAATGACAACAATCCGTGCTAATTGCCCTGAGTGTGGGGACGTACAACTGAAGGTTACAGACCTCACAGTGAGGCTCTGCAGCAACGACGAGCAGGGTTCATACATGTTCGACTGCCCGACCTGCTCAACAGTCGTCACCAAGGACGCAAGTCGCCGCATCGTTGACCTACTTACCTCTAGCGGGGTTGAGTTGCAGGTCTGGAGCCTTCCAGCGGAGCTCAGCGAACCACATTTCCGTGGGCCTCAGCTCTCTAGCGATGACCTACTCTCTTTCCATGAGCTCCTCGAGACCAGCCACTGGTTTGGAGACCTAATCGAGATGGTGCGTAGCGCGCCATCGCAGTAGGGTCGCCAAGATCATGCTTGCCCTACTGACACTCTTGATCGTGATAATCGTGGGCGGCACGCTTGCCCTAGTGACAGTTCTTAAGAGGGCGCGCGCCGAGGTCTGGCCAACTATTGATGCGTTTGCTGAGTTTCGTGGTGCGCTAGACCCTGCAGTTCTCTCCTTACGCCGGGACGCCTTCAAGGCAGCGAGTCGCCTTGAGCAGGGGAGATCTACTCAACGGATCAACTCCCCGAGCCTCGGGCGGTAGGCTCAACGCTGGGCCATCCCCTAGATGTGGGGCCGCACCGGCGTTTAAGGAACCAATGATTCCCCAACTAGGACCACTTGAGATAGTTGTCGTTGTCTTAGTTGGTCTGCTCGTATTTGGGCCGAAGCGACTCCCTGAGGTTGGTCGTCAGGTCGGGCGCGGACTTCGAACGGTGAAGAAGCTTCAAGAGCAGGTGAGTCAAGAGCTTCATCAGGTTCTCCACTCCGATGACCCAGAGGACCCCTTCAGCGGCCTCACTGATTTCGTATCACGTGTCGGTGGATCAGAGGACAAGAACACCGATCCTCCGGAGGCCCTCAACGATGAGGCCCTCAACGATGAGAGCCTCAACGATGAGAGCCCTCCCGATCAGCAGCCCTTGTCAGAGACAGTTAGCAGGACTGACCTTCGAGGCAAAGCGGAGGATAAAGAGAAGAATCCAACACCCAGTTCGGGTACGCCAGGCGTTGGGCAAGCACCATCCAAGTACCGACCACCGGTGGCGGAGTAATGGCTATACGACTAGGGCGCAGGTCTAAAGGTAAATCAAGTGACACGGAGAGTTCAAAGAGTTCAGGGCAGATGACCGTGCTCGAGCATCTCACCGAACTCCGGAGACGAATCTTCATCTGTGCGGTCGCAATCGTCATCGGCGCCACAGTCTGCTTCTTCTTTACACCCCAGATCATCTCATTCTTGGCACGCTTCTATGCCGAGGCGATTAACAGGGAAAACGATACCCTTATATTTACCGGACCAGCTGACGCGTTCATACTGAGGCTAAAGATCGCAACATACGGCGGAATCGTCGTCTCAATGCCAATCTGGTTGTTTCAAATCTGGCGCTTCATCACCCCAGGTTTGAACCCGCGTGAAAAGCGTTATGTAATTCCTTTCATTCTCTCAGCGGTACTTCTATTCACCTTCGGGGGGTTCGTTGCCTTCCTCACCCTCAAGCCCGCCCTGACGTTCCTTCTAGGGGTTGGTGGCGCCGAACTAACCCCACTGCTCACCGGAGAGTCCTATATAACTCTGGTTGCCTTGATGATCGTCGCCTTTGGTGTTGCATTTGAGTTTCCAGTTGTTCTGGTATTTCTTCTGTTGGCCAAGGTACTCAGCACCTCTCAACTTAAGAAGTGGAGAAGATGGGCGATTGTCCTCATCACACTCTTCGCTGCCATCATTACCCCCAGCCAAGACCCCTACTCCTTGCTCTTCATGGCTGTGCCGATGTACCTGTTTTATGAAGCCTCAATAGTTATTGGAAAGTTGATGAAACGATGAAGGACAGAAACAATTCAAGGCCCAAGAACTCCGATGAGAAGAAGCAGATACGCGTTGCGGTCGCTGTCGGTACGGCGGTGGTGCTATCTACTGCACTATTAATTTTCGCCGTACGTCCTCGCACCCCGAGCATTCCACCTCTACCGAGTACCTCTTCGTTTGTCACAACTAGTACTGCTGCTGTAGGGATATCTGGAATTACTGGCGCTACTGATCCTCAGACAGCGCCGTCTACGACGCTGGCGCCGTGACCCTGGAGTCACATCGAGGCGCATTCGAGTCGAGCCTCAAATTTCCTCTCGATGATTTTCAGAGACGCGCACTCGATGCGATTGATGCTGGCGACTCTGTTCTTGTAGCGGCTCCGACTGGCTCTGGGAAGACCCTCATCGCAGAGTACGCAGCTGCATGCGCCATTAGCCGCGGAACGAAGGCGTTCTACACAACTCCTCTTAAGGCGCTCTCAAATCAAAAGTATGGTGACCTAGTTGAGGCCCATGGAGATATCCAAGTCGGTCTGCTTACCGGCGATAACTCAGTTCGCGGTGACGCATCGGTAGTCGTGATGACGACCGAGGTGCTGAGAAATATGATTTACGCCGGCTCCAATGTGCTCGACGCTCTCGAGTTTGTCGTACTCGATGAGGTGCACTACCTGCAGGATCGATTTAGAGGGGCTGTCTGGGAGGAGGTTCTTATCCACCTCCCTGCGCATGTGCGCATCGTTGCTCTATCTGCAACTGTCTCGAACGCCGAGGAGTTCGCTGAGTGGATTCAGACTGTTCGCGGCAAAACTGTCGCAATAATTGAGGAGCGTCGACCCGTTCGCCTCACGAATCTCTATGCAGTCGGGGAGAAGGGCAGCCCCGATTTTCATTTATTGCCCGTCTTCATGCCTGACCCAGCCGACGACCTCCGTCCGAATCCAGAGGCAGCCAAACTTGATGGGCAGCCGAATAGAGATCGATCGGCTTCGCGATATCCGAGGGGTCGAGGGGAGCCACAGTCAGGGCGATTATTCACGCCATCGCGCGTCGAGATAATTCAACGCTTGGCCGACGAGAACATGCTCCCTGCGATTACCTTCATCTTCAGTCGCGCAGGCTGCGATGCTGCTGTTGATCAATGCCTCGCTTCGGGTATTCGACTCACAACTCGGGAGGAACGCAGAGAACTTCACCGCATCGCAGAGGAGCGCACCTCGATGCTGAGCGAGTCAGATCTTGTGGCACTTCGATATGACGCGTGGAGAATTGCATTTGAGGCGGGGATTGCAGCCCACCACGCAGGAATGATTCCTCCGTTAAAAGAAGCAGCAGAGGAGGCATTCGCAGCCGGCCTCGTAAAGGTTGTGTTTGCAACCGAGACACTTGCTCTCGGAATCAATATGCCAGCGCGCACAGTTGTAATTGAGAAACTCTCAAAGTTCACAGGGGAGCACCACGAATTCTTAACACCGGGCGAGTACACGCAGTTAACAGGCCGAGCTGGGCGTAGAGGTATAGACGATCGTGGATTCGCGGTAGTCGCATGGAGCCCATTCGTGCCATTTGAGCAAGTTGCGGGGCTTGCCTCTCGGCGCACCTATGCGCTTACCTCTAGTTTTCGCCCTACCTACAACATGACTGCGAACTTGGTCGCTAGGTGCGATTCAATTGAGGCGCGACATCTTCTAAACCTCTCTTTTGCTCAGTATCGGGCCAATAGCGATGTGGTGGCTCTCGAGGATCAACAAGAGATAATTGGCTCCCTCCTCGAGAAGGAGCGAGAACTAACGAAGTGCGACTTAGGTGATTTTGAGGATTACCGAGCGCTTATTGCTGGAAAGGAACGCCCAGGCGACTCCGCTAACCGCAGTTCAGTAGAGAGCGCTCTTGCTCAGATGCGCCCAGGTTCTGTTCTGCGAACCAAACGCTGTGGTGGACGCTGTGTGGTTCTACGTCATGAAGGTGGGCGGAGCGGAACAAGAATTCTTGTACTAGGAGCTGACTCCACCCTCACCCGTCTAGGGCCAGCCGATTTTGAGACCGCTCCAATAGTGGTCGGGGACCTTGAAATACCCAGACCATTCGCCCCTAAAAACCCTTCATTCCGTCGGGCACTTGCCGGGCGTCTGCGAGCACTAAAACTCGAGGGCGACTCTGGCGATGCTGGTGACCCTGACACAAATCGTCGAGGGAAGAAGCAGAAGAAGACGCCTCCCGCTCCGGAGATTCACCCTGTCTCAGCGTGCCCGAGATTAGATGATCACTTGCGGGCAGCATCGAAGGCCGATCGCCTCGCTAAGGATGCTGCACGCTTAGAGCGCCGTGTCCAAGCCCGAAGCGACAACCTCGGGCGCATGTTTGATCGCGTGCTTCGCGTTCTAGAGGCGCGCGGGTACCTGGATGGTTGGTCTCTGACCGCATCTGGAGAGAGCCTTATGCGAATCAACTCTGAGACAGACATCCTTGTTGCAGATGCAATCAACACCGGAGTCTTCGATGGATTACGGCCACAGGAATTGGCATCCATAGCCTCTGTATTCACATACGAACATCGAGGGCCCGAGCATCGCCGACCACCCGCACCTCGCTGGCCTAGTGGAGACTTGGCAAAACGCTGGCGCTCCATCGAACGTCATTGGAACTCGCTGCGTAGCGATGAGGAGGATGCGGGGCTCCCAGAGATGAGGCCACCTGACCCAGGGCTTGCACTGATCGTAAAAGCATGGGCTTCTGGGAACGACCTGAGCGACGTTCTTGATCTAACCGATGACCTAACCGGCGGAGATTTTGTTCGACACATGAAGCAACTCGTTGATCTACTTCGTCAGATTTCGTTGGTCTCAGAGAACGCACAGACGAAAGAGAGTGCGCGCACTGCCGCAGAGCTGTGTTTTCGAGGTGTTGTCTGCGCCTCAGGGGTGACCTCCAAATGACCATCCGTCCAGGAGACGAATGGGGAACGCCTACTGACTCCGCCCCCGATTTAGTGGTTCGCGGTAGCGATGGCGACCTAGCGCGGTCACTCAAATCTTGGCCACATCCAAACCCTTTGATCTCTTTCGTACCCTCGGTAGATTCGGATTTTGCAAAATCCCTTGGGCTCTCATCGCTTCGTGATCCTGAAGTCACCAATGTTGGGGCTGCAGGAAAAATAGAGGCGCCGATTGACGCAATTGAATACAGAATTGCAGGGAAGACATATCTCGCTATGAACGCTATTGAAGTGGGGGTCTCACCACTAGTGCTGCGGGCAACGAGTAGAAGCAAAGAGATCTCGGTCACAATTAACGGACGAAAATTCTTCAACGGATTCGCAAGCGGAGTCGTCGTAGCAAATGGACAATTCATCGGAGCCGCAGACCTCGTTCCGCGCAGCCACCCCGGAGATGGGCGACTCGAGATTCACATTTACAGCCTCAAAGCAGGGGAGCGAGCGGCAATGCGCAGGCGTCTAGCCACGGGAAGCCATCTTCCACATCCCCGCATCTCGACGGGTTCAGGGTCGCGTGTACGAATTGAGGTCAAGGGCGGCGCTTTGCCGATCAGGGCCGACTCCGAGTTGGCGGGGCGAGCGGGGAGGATTGAGTTCGAGGTCCGGAGCCCGGTAGCCCGGCTCCTTCTTTAAGCCAAACCGCTCCCAGTCTCTGAGTTCTAAATTCTTTTGGGAATTTCGGCATCCATTCCCATTCAAACTCCAAGTCGCCCGGTACGATTCGCCATCCATGCAGTACGTCGCAGAGCAATTCACCTCAGATGAAGCCACGGCCCTGCGCCCATACTTCACGAATATTGACGGCCCCGTCTTCGCCCTCGTAAATCTCCCAGAGGTCGTGAAGGGAGCATTGTTTGCACGTTATTCCCGCTCCGAGAAGAGTCTTCGGCGACTATTCCTAGATGAGTTTGCCGTCGAACTTGATCTCTCGGGAGATATCACAGTCGACGCGAGTGTCGGAGTTAAACGCGCGGAGGCCTTATACGACAAAGTATTCCTTGAGTACGGAGACGACTCTGTGGCTCAACTGGGGGGAGTGCATCTCGCGTGTGAGCAGGCTTCAAATATTCTCACCAAGGTCCTCGAGTGGGGACGATTGATGGCGTACCTAGAGCAATCGACTCGGTACATTCCATACGACTCTCGACTCGGAGGGAGATTCCGTTATCTACGACCTCCCGAGGTACTTGAGTCGCCGCTTGGGGCGCTCTACGTAGCCGAGATGGATCGCCTCTTTGCGACTTACCAGCAGCTACTCCCGAGGATGATGGAGTGGGCCCGCGAGCGTTACCCAAAGGACCCTGGTGACCCCGATTTTGTCTACAAGCAAACCATCAAGGCAAAAGCATGTGATGCAGTCAGAGGGATACTCCCAGCCGGGACTCTCTCTAATGTAGGTATCTACGGAACTGGTCAAGCCTACGAATCTCTTTTACTAAAGATGCGCGCCCACCCACTACCAGAGGCACGCGAGTACTCAGAGTTGATGCTGACTGAGTTGCGCAAGGTTATTCCTTCCTTCTTAACACGCGTAGATCGCGCGGATAGGGGAGGCGCATGGTCTCAATATCTGATGGATACGCGCGAGCAAACACAGAGCGTTGCAAACCGAATCCTCGGCCGTATGGAGCCAGAAGATAGGCCCGGAGTGACACTTGTCGACTTCGATCCGGAGGGCGAAGACAAGGTTCTTGCAGCGATCCTCTACCCGGTATCAAACCTGCCAGAGGATGAAGTGCTGCATCGAGTGCGCAGCCTCGGAGCTGAAGACCGCCGTCAATTGCTCGCGGCATATGTGGGGGAGCGCAATAATCGGCGCCATAAGCCAGGGCGCGCGCTTGAGCGGACCGATTACAGATTCGATGTGCTCGCTGATTACGGAGCATTTCGCGATTTACAGCGACACCGAATGCTGACCATTGAATGGCAGCCCCTAACACCGCTACATGGATTTGATCTACCCGAGGCGGTTGTAGAGGCTGGAGCGGAACGCGAATTTACCGAGGCCATGGAGCGATCAGCTGCGCTCCATGGCGCCATGGCTCTGCGATTTCCAGAGCAGTCCTCCTATGCAGTCTCCCTCGCATATCGAATTCGTTTTGTTATGCAGTTCAACGCACGCGAAGCATTCCATATGCTCGAGTTGCGCAGCGGACCCCAAGGACATGCCGCATACAGGACAGTCGTGCAGGATATGCATCGCCTTATAAAAGAGCAGGCGGGGCACGCGGCGATTGCGGATGCCATGTCATATGTTGATTACGGGGTCTACGAACTCGAGCGTCTCGCGTCTGAGAGGGCTGCTGCAGCTCGTCGCTCCGCAGCTTTCTAACCACAAAGCGCATCAGCAACACCGCCAACATCGGCAACTTAAAGACGACTCACAGCGCGATTTAAGAGCGTTCAGCGCAAAGAATATTTCAGCTTTTGTTGGCCAGAAATATCTTCGCGGCCCGCCTTGATTATTAGGGAGTAATGGGGTGTAATGCATCTGCTTGCACTTGTGAGCGAGGGCCCGGTCGGGGTCGACTCCAGTTCGCTGGAGCGGAGGCCGATCGAAGAAGGCTTAGGCAACGGGATTCAGATACCCAGCAGAGAACGCTGTGCTCATTGATCGACGGAGACGCCGAGAAGATGAGGCGGTGACCCCAAGGGTATCTGAGTCCCAGCGCCATGCCATGAGCCATGCCATGAGCCATAACATGGGCCATCACGATGCTATTGGCTTGATGCCGCTGATACCGACTGAGACTGTATCGGGGCCTATTTTAGGTTTTTCGCCATATATTGGCTGCCCTGCGCGATTCTGATCCCTCTGCGTGTTATGTTGCGCGCCCCTCCACCCCGGAAGTGAATATGCCTAAAGACGTAATAGATCCAGAAGACGAACTTGAGACCGACGATGAACTCGATGGCGATGAGATTGAGGACGAACTCGATGATGAGGCCGATTCTTTAATTGAGTCTCCACTCGATGATGACCTGTTGGCGATTGAGGGCGTAGACGACAATCCCGCCGATGTCTCGACGGACGACGAACTCGACGACGACGACGACCAGACGGTTGTGGTCCTCGAGGATGAACTCCACCCAGATGACGTCGAGGCGTCCTTGGATATTCTTCTTAAGGAGAAGACGACTAGCGATCGCCCCGAGGATGAAGACCTTGAGGACGCTGAGAGCGAGGCAGATCGAGTCGAGGGCACCAACAAAGTGAAGCCTCGAGGAGACGACGAGTTCTTATGCGACTCGTGCTTCTTGGTATTGCCACTCAGTCAACTTGCATCTGGGCAGAAGGAACGCTGCAGAGACTGCGCGTAAATCTAGGTAAGTTTCTCAAGATCCTTTAGGGCAAATTTGAACTCGACTCATCGCTGATGGAGAGGTCTGTGCTCGCACCTAACGCGCGTATTGCATTCATAGCCTCTGCTCTATCTGGCCTTTTCATGGCATGCGCGTTCCCACCGATTGGTGCTTGGCCGTTTGCGATCGTCGCGTTACTTCCATTGCTCTGGGTCTGGAGCAGCGCATCAATTTGGCGGGCAGCTTGGAGTGGCTTCGTATTCGGAGTGCTTTTTTTCGGAGTCGTTCTCTCATGGGCATGGTATTTCGGGGCGGTAGCAATTCTCCCGCTCGTTGCGACTCAAGCCCTCTACGTAGCGGCGGTAGGCAGCGTTATCGCAGCGATACGTCGCCTCGGAGTTTCATCGCCGTTAATCGTTGCTTCGGCGTGGAGTCTTGGCGAGCATCTGCGAGGGACCTGGCCGTTAGGGGGGCTGGCATGGGGAGAGGTTGGTACCGCCATGTCTCCTTTCACGCCGGCGCGCGGATTAGCCGCTTGGGCAGGTGCTCTAGGAGTCACATTTGCGGTGGTTCTCTCTCAGGCAGTGTTGCTTGAAGTACTACTCAAGGCCACTAGGCGTGGGGCAGCAGTGGCAGGCGGGGAGGGGAGAGGCGCTCACGCCCTCCATTCTCAAGGCCTTCAATCTCACCGAATCCATTTAGGAGTAGCTGCGCTGTTAGTTCTGATCTTCCTTGCTGCCGGGCTCAATCCTCCGACAACGCGTGAGGTAGGAGCATTAAAGATTGCTGCCATCCAGGGGAACGATCTCAACAGAACGTTGAGTTCAGATGAGATTTCTAACCAAGTGCTCACGGAGAAGCACTTTGATCTGGCTGGCCAATTAACCGGAGACTACGACCTAATTATTTTCCCAGAGTCCGCGCTTATGAGCGACCCTGAGGCAGACCCACTACTCATGTCAAGAATTGTCGCTACTGCGAGGCGCCATAATTCATTTGTACTTATCAATGCAATAAATCGCGAACAAGAAGGCGCCATTTACAATACGAATCGCCTATACGCACCCGATGGTTCGTTAGTAGCGAATTACTCCAAAAGACATCTAGTGCCGTTCGGGGAGTATGTGCCTTGGCGCTCTGAGTTGAGTTTTATATCTGCAATTGATCAGGTACCAGAAGACTTCACTGCTGGTCAGAACAACGGTTCAAACTCAGGCGTCCTTAATCTCGACCGCAAGAAAATTGGGAGTCTTATTTGTTTCGAGTCGGTATTCCCTGAGCTTGCACGACGAGAGGTCCGTGACGGAGCGGAGGCACTTATTGTCTCAACCAATAATCGCTCCTACCGCCGCAGCGCGAATAGCGCGCAGCATGTGCAGTCATCACAGATGAGAGCTGCGGAGACTGGTCGGGCATTGGTACAGGCCTCAATCTCTGGAATCTCTGCCATTATCGACCCACGGGGCCATATTGAGAAGAGAACTGAGCTATTCAAGCCTGCAATTATCGAGGCAAAGGTTCCTCTTCGTGCAGGGGAGACCCCGTATGTGAAGCATGGACCGTTAATAGTAGAGATCTCAGCCACGATCGTGATTGCGGCTGTGGCGTTTGGCCTGCTTCGCCGTAGACTGCAGAGGATGCCCAGTAGAGGAGACTCCAGTGAGTGACGAACGCAGCACAGTTGATCGAGTAGTTGAGTTAGCAGTACATGTTCCCGTGGGCATTGCTGCATTCGCTAGAGATGCAGTACCCACACTCGTGACAATGTTCGCTGGACGAGGCAAGCGCGAAGTAGATGTGCATCAACGCGAAGTCGTTGGACAGATAGCGAACTACAAAGCAGTCGGTGAGTTGGCGGTTAAATTTGGGCCGCCTGTTGTAAAGCAGCGGGTAAACGAGCAGATCGTCACTCTACGAGCTAAAAGCATCGAAGCCTTCGAGTCATTCTCGGCATCCTCGAAGGCATACTCCGGCCTCTCCGACATGTGCTCTTCAGGCGCTGGCCCTCACCTCACTGAGGATCTCGAGGCGAGGAGCAAAGAAGCGCCAGCGACCGAAGATTCAACGCCGAACATGGCACCAATTTCCGAATCGATTAATGAACCGAGTACCCCAGAGAGCGACTCAACCCCAATGCATCCCCGGATTCTCTCTATCCCGGATTATGACGGATTAGCAGCGAGCCAGATTATTGAGCGGCTCGAGGGCCTCAACCCGGGCGAGCTATACGACGTAGAAGAGTACGAACGATCAACGCGTGCTCGCCGAACCATTCTCGGCAAGATCGCCATTCTGCGGACCAAGTAGAGGTCCAGAGCGTTGGAGTCCGTGCGCAATGCAGCCAGCGACGATCTGGAGACCCTCTGTGGCTTCGCTGCGCAGTTAGCCCACGAGCTCACACCTATGAGGGGCGGCGCTCTCTGGGCTGCTCAGGAATCACTCATAGAGCCCCTCGGTGAGGCATTTACGAACCTTCTTGCTTCGGAGGACTCGCGCATCATCATCGGGCTCTTAGAGGGCGCTCCTATGGGGTTCGGAGTCGCCGTACTGCGACGACTAAACGACGGTACCCTGCTAGGAGACATCACTGAGATCTGGGTTGAGCCCGAGGCCAGGGCGGTCGGCCTTGGAGAACTGATTCTGGTTTCACTTACTGAATTCTGCGTCGAGAGAGGCTGTATCGGCATCGACGCAAGGGCTCTTCCTGGTCACCGCCAAACAAAGAACTTCTTTGAGGAGCAGGGCTTCACAGCACGCATGCTCACCATGCACAGAAGTCTTTAAGGCGCTGTAGAAAGGCGCTGTAGAAAGGCGCTTTAGAGCAGCCCGGGAATAGCCAAAGTGCAGGCCATAAACCCTGGTTTCTGGGGGATCTGCACGTAGGGCAAACGCCCATAATCTTCGTTATGTAACTCTGTGAAGAGGGCTCGCTACCCCACGCCGATTAGGTCTACGACAAATACAAGTGTCTCTCCGCCCTTGATGACGCCCCCCGCGCCGGCAGCGCCGTACCCAAGATGAGGCGGAATCGTGATGCTGCGTCGGCCACCAACCTTCATTCCGGCGACGCCCTGATCCCAGCCCGAGATGACCTCACCACGCCCTAGGTGGAATCCAAAGAAATCATCTCGGTCCCATGATGAGTCGAACTGCTTCCCTGTGCTCCAGGAGACCCCCACATAGTGGACACTGACGAAGGTACCGGAGACTGCTTCGTCGCCGGTGCCGATCTCTAGGTCCTCTAATACAAGTTCTGCTGGAGGAGCGGTATCTGGAATTGTGATTGTTGGTTTTGTGTCAGCCATGGCGCGAAATTAGCCCAGAATCAAACCGCTGAGAGGAATCGCAGCCCTGAAGAACGCCCTCGCACCAAATAGACGCCTCTGACGAGCCTGAGTGACGGCCTAGTTTTCCTCGTAATCAGTTAGAGGGGGGCACGAGCAAAAGACGTTGCGGTCGCCGTAAACGCCATCTATTCGGCTCACCGGTGGCCAGTATTTATTTCTACGGGTCGCATCCGATGGGTAAGCCGCGTGCTCACGTGTATACGGACGATCCCATTCGCCTGTTAGGAGATCGGCAGCCGTGTGCGGTGCGTTGTGTAGCGCGCTCTCATCAAGGGATACACGCCCCTCCTCAACATCGGTAATCTCGGAGCGAATTGCAATCATCGCTTCGATAAAACGATCGACCTCTCCAAGATCTTCCGACTCTGTTGGTTCGATCATTAGCGTTCCGGATACAGGGAAGCTCATTGTTGGTGAGTGAAATCCGTAGTCGACCAAGCGCTTCGCTACATCATCAACACTTACACCAGTCGCATCTGTAATTGGGCGAATATCAATTATGCACTCGTGGGCAATTAGCCCGGACTCACCTCGATATAGAACGGGGAAATGCTCTTCAAGTTGATGCGCTATGTAGTTTGCATTGAGGATCGCAACTTGAGTCGCCCTGCGAAGACCCTCTCCCCCCATCATCGCTATATAGGCCCAGGAGATTGGGAGCAGAGACGCAGAACCCCAAGGGGCTGCAGAGATCGCCCCTACCCCACCACCAGCGGGGCCACACTCAGGTACAAGGGGGTGCGAGGGCAGGAACTCTGCAAGGTGGGAGCGAACCCCAACGGGTCCGACACCTGGCCCTCCCCCTCCGTGGGGAATGCAGAATGTCTTGTGCAGATTTAAGTGCGATACGTCAGCACCAAAATGCCCCGGAGCCGCTAGCCCAACTAGCGCATTCAAATTTGCGCCATCGAGATATACCTGGCCCCCTGCCTCGTGAACCATCGCACACACATCTGTGATCTCAGTATCAAAGACTCCGTGCGTTGAAGGGTACGTGACCATCAACGCTCCGAGTCGCCCAACATTCTCATCAATGCGGCGTTTAAGGTCCTCTAGGTCGATGTCACCTGAGTCATTGCACGCAATAACTATCACCTTCATCCCAACCATTGCCGCGCTGGCGGCATTCGTTCCATGCGCAGAGGCAGGTATGAGACAGACAGTTCTCTCGAAATCTCCGCGAGAACGGTGGTATGCCCTGATCGCTAGTAGCCCTGCAAACTCACCCTGCGATCCAGCATTGGGCTGCAGCGATACAGCGTCATAGCCAGTTATCTCAACTAGAGCGGCCTCAAGTTCTTTGAAGAGTCTCCGGTATCCGATGCTCTGATCTATCGGCGCGAAAGGATGCATCGCCCCAAACTCTGGCCACGTCACGGGGATCATCTCAGTCGTAGAGTTGAGCTTCATCGTGCATGATCCAAGCGGAATCATCGTACGGTCGAGGGCAAGATCTCGATCAGCGAGCCTGCGCAGATAACGAAGAAGCAACGTCTCTGACCTGTACTTAGAGAAGACGGGGTGAGTCATGAACTCAGAGGCTCTAATCAATGCCGTAGGAATCGAATCTGAGGCTGACTCAAGAAGAGGAGCGATATCGAGATTTACACCGAACGCTAGTAGCACGCGCTGCAGAACATCTTGGGTTGTCTGCTCGTCAAGCGATAACCCAATCGTGTCGTCATCAACTAGTCGGAGATTGATCCCGCTCTCTAGAGCATTAGCGATCACTTCAGTAGCGCGCCCTGGGACTCGGATCGAGAGCGTGTCGAAGAATGCATCCTCGAGGACAACCAATCCAGCGCTACGCAGTGCCTCAGCTACTGCAGAGGTCTGGCGGTGTATCCGTTCTGCGATGCGTTTAAGTCCATCTGGACCATGCCACACGCCGTAGAGCCCTGCGATCACTGCTAGCAAAACCTGCGCTGTGCAGATGTTGCTCGTTGCCTTCTCGCGACGAATGTGCTGCTCCCTTGTCTGCAGAGCGAGTCGCAAGGCTGGTCGCCCTGCAGAGTCAACCGATACCCCGACAAGTCTTCCTGGTAAGGAGCGCTTAGATGAGTCCCTGACGGCCATGAAACCCGCGTGTGGGCCCCCGAAACCAAGTGGGACTCCAAATCTCTGTGACGACCCGACGACGACATCGGCGCCGATCTCGCCTGGCGGGCGAATAAGGGAGAGAGCGAGTAAATCTGCAGCGACGGCAACGCTTGCTCCTTGCGCGTGTATGCGCTCTATTAGTTCGCCGTCGTCACGCAGACGACCGCTAGCTCCAGGGTACTGAAGCAGTACCCCAAAGACGCCCTCACTTGGGATATCAGTCGCAGGGTCACCGACTAATAGTGCGATGCCAAGCGGCTCGGCACGGGTGGCGACTACAGCAATTGTCTGGGGGAAGCAATCTTCGTCAATAAAGAAAACCTCTCCGGCTTTCGGATTCAAGCGATAGCAGAGCGCCATCGCCTCGGCCGCTGCGGTGCCTTCGTCAAGCATCGAGGCATTCGCGATGTCCATGGCTGTTAGGTCAGCAATCATCGTCTGAAAATTGAGTACTGCCTCTAAGCGCCCCTGCGAAATCTCGGGCTGATAAGGCGTGTAGGCGGTATACCAGGCCGGATTCTCAAGAACATTCCGAAGCACTACGGGTGGCGTGACAGTGCCGTAATAGCCAAGACCGATAAGAGAGATAAGCGATTGATTCTGGGCAGCAATCTCGCGCAACTCTGCGATTACCTCTACCTCAGATCGTGGCGACCCAATACTCAAAGCTCCGAGCCGCTCAATTGTGCTGGGAATAGCAGCAGAGGTGAGTTCATCAAGGGAGGAGTAGCCAAGGACCTTGAGCATTTTGAGTTGATCTGCAGATGATGGTCCTATGTGGCGCTCTATGAACGCTCCGTGGTTCGCCAAGTCATCGTACGAGGGTCGATCTATGGTCGTCACCGGCTTGCCCCTTCAATTACAAGATTGGATGGCACTCTCATTTTTAGCGAAGATCTCTTAAGAGCGGGTTTCATGAGAGCTGGTTTCATGGACGCCGCACAAACGGCGGCCTAACGACTGTTCCTCTTAATTCACGCCCGCGTACCTCGATAGTTACCTCTGCGCCGAGCTCAACACTTGGTTTAAGAAAGGCGAGAGCAATGCTGTGCCCAAGAATCGGAGAGAAGTTTCCACTGGATACTTCGCCCACATCATCTCCACCAAAGAAAACAATGTTGCCGCCCCGTGGAGGTTGGCGCCCCTCAACTGAAATTCCCCGGAGCACGCGACTCGGGCCTTGCTCTTGCTCTACGCGCAGCGCTCCGGCTCCCCTAAAACCACCCGGCTTATCGAAGCGCACTACCCAAGCAAGCCCCGCCTGAAGAGAGGTAATCCCCTCCCCTAATTCGTGCCCATGCAGCGGGAGTCCTGCCTCAAGGCGCAGGGTGTCTCGCGCTCCTAACCCTGCAGGGGTTACCCCTGAGGCAACAATCGCATCCCATAGTTCATTAGCGACTGATGCCGGAACCTCAATCTCGACGCCATCCTCGCCTGTATAACCAGTACCTGAGGCCCACCCAGACTCGCCTAACCAAGTAACGGGCACGACATGGAAGTGACCCACCGAGGCGGCCTCCGGCCAAAAGGTCGATAATCGAACACGCGCCTCGGGCCCCTGCACTGCAAGAACGACACGCGAATCTGTCACATCGAGAACCTCGGCCTCACCTGCTGCGACTGTCGTCACCGCAGCCTTAATTGCTGCAACAAGAGGCTCCGTGTTGGAGGCATTCGGCATAACGGTAAAGGCCTCTGGCTCCAGCCACCAAACGATTATGTCGTCCACAACATGCGCGTCACGTTCGTCAAGGAGGTGCGTGTACTGAGCGCGTCCAGGTTCAATGCGATTTAGGTCGTTGGTAAATGCCCACTGCAACGCAGCGAATGCGCCGGGCCCGTTTACACGCACGGAGCCCAGATGTGAAACGTCAAAGACTACTGCCGACTCACGACAGGCGCGGTGCTCCTCAATAACTCCGGAGTATTGAATAGGCATCTCCCACCCACCGAACTCAGCCATTCGCGCCCCAAGAGCGCGGTGCACAGCATCGAGTGGACTAGTTCGAAGAATCTCCGTCATCCGCGTCTTCCTATGGCTTTGATTGATGGGAACAGCAGACGAGAACACATCTGCAGTGTAAGGAATAGCGCAGATCTGCTACCCCTAACGAATCAACGAAAAAGCCAATAACTGCGCGCTCGCTCCAAACTAGCTTTAGAGCATAAGGCGAGCCTCAAACTACCAAATTCTTAAAAGAATCGGGGGGATATTGCACCTCCGGAGACCCTCCTTAGTGGCTAGGAACCAAGCCCAGCCTCGGGCTCGATCTGTCCTTTCTCTCTCTCCTCAAGCGGAGCGACGAGATCGCTTGGATGCAGCTCCGTGATCCCAGCATCAATCTGGCGTACAACCGAACCAAGGGGAACAATATTGAGCACACCTTGGCCGTGGCGCACTAGATCAAATATGTCCTCACCATTGCGAGCGAGCACACTCTTATTCTCGTCAATGACAAGGCTTGCCGTGGCGAGGTCTTCACAGAGGTGCTCGCGCAGATAATCAATTGCTTTGCGCGCGGTCTTTAGTGAAACCCCGGCATCAAGAAGATTCTTGATCACCTTGAGAGCAACGAGGTCAAGGTATGAATATCTGCGTTTGGATCCACTCCCCTGCGCATCGCATAGTGAGGGTCGGAGCAGTTCGGTACGAGCCCAGTAATCCAATTGCCTGTAAGTGATGCCGACAATCGCACAGACCTGCGGCCCGCGATATCCGATCTCTTCCCATTGATTCTCGCCGAGAACTCCCTGCTCAACAATCGAAGCAGTTACCGATGCATCGGATGACGGATCACTTGGTGTTGACATTGAGTAGAACTCCCCGTGGAATGTTGAAAAGGATTCCGGCCATGAATCGACTGGGCGACGATTGGGCGACGAATATGTATCTAATGGGTCCGGATCACACGCTCGTAGTTACGAGCCTGTAAACCGTAACTGATTGCCTCTCGAGCGGTCAAGGTTAGAGGCAAGAAATTAGGTAGAGACGGAGTTCTGAATCAACAATCTCTCTAATTTCAAACAAAATCCTCTGGTTTTACCTGATCAAGGAAGTCTCGAAACTCCTCAATCTGCTCCTCCTCCTGCTCCTCGTCAAAGACCAAGCTTGCCTCCTCGAATACATCATCTGCGATGAATATTGGGGGTTGCTCTTCCTGACGCACCGCTAATGCGATGGCGTCGGAGGGCCGAGCTGAGACTCGGAAAGTTCTATCGCCGGCAACGAACTCAACCTCTGCGAAGAACGTTCCTTCGTACAACTCGGTAATCTCAATCGACGAGATGGAGGCACCGAGTTCGGTGAGCAGCATGGTCACGAGGTCGTGCGTCATCGGCCGAGGAGTCTCCATCCCTTGAAGCGAATACACGATTGCAGTTGCCTCTGGAGAGCCTATAAAAATAGGAACGTAACGCCTCGGGTCAGCGTCTTCACGGAGAAGCATGATGGGTTGATTTGAGGGGACCTCAACTCTTACTCCGACAATCGATACGCGAACCACGTGTTCACACTACCACCGCAAAAATGGCGTTTAGACGCCCAGGCGCCTTCCCAATCCCCCACCATAGAGTCTTGTAAGCACACCAGATATTCATTAAAACTGCGGTGGTTGGACCTTGCGTTAACCAGACTCGCTTAGACCCTTGGGGCCCTCTTCGCTAAACGTATTCGTCCGAAGAATCTCATCAAGTGAGCGGCGGAGATAAACAGTGCGCAGACTGCGCCCGAGAGAAGCAAGCTCAACCACTTTGTCGCGTCGTGCAATGCGAGACTCCGTGCCTGCCTGACGCTGGCTCCCCGCAACCATCTGCTCGTAAAACTGCGCTTCGCGTTCGGCGAAGTTTCTATACATGCGCAGATGCCGAGGCTCAGCTCCATTCTCGATGAAGCCGGCGACAAGAGCGGCTATGACAAGCGCATCGTCCTCGAAGAGCCCCTCTGAGCCCATTTGCCCTGCAGGCTTGATGAGTCCACATGCCTCCATCTCTATGACCTGCTCGATGGTGAGTCCGCTTGCATCGGCTATCTCAGATCGCGTGAGTCCATTGCCCTCAGGCTCTGGGGTCAACGCATCGCCCTTGGAGTCAAGCTCCATCTGCTCGCCTCTCAGGCGGCTGCTCTTACTAGTTTTCTCAGAGACAGGAGACGCAACCTTCTTCTGCGGAGTCTTTCGACGTGGTTTTTTGGTTGGAGCCTCAATAGCGAGAATATCCGAGTTAGCCAAAGCAATAGGTTCGCTGATCGCTGGTGCCTCATCGAAGAACGTCGCAGCGTGCAAGTCGTGCTGCTCGCCAACATCGGCATCTAGTAGTGGAGAACCGTCGCGATCGTGCTCGTGTAGACGATCCTTAATAACCTTCAGGGGAAGGAAATTATCTTTCTGCTGAAGCAGTATCCAGCGCAGACGCACCAAATCTGATTCATAAAATTTGCGGTAACCAGATGGAGTGCGCTCGGGAGCAATCAACCCTTGACTCTCTAGGAACCTAATTTTCGAGATAGTGACATCCGGAAACTCATCGCTTAAGTGATTTAGAACATCACCTATTGAGAGATGCGCAGATTCGTTATCCGCGTTCATCGGGCCAGCTCGATCGTTGCGACATAACGGCCGATCTGTATCTCGTCGCCGGGAGCAAGATCGATCGTAGTAATCAACTTTCGATTGACATATGTTCCGTTTAGTGAGCCCGCATCGCTAACTGCAATGGCGAATTCGGTACTCCCATCGCTCGCTGCAGCAGTGCAGTTGAAGACGCAGTGGCGTCGTGAGACCGTAATGTCATCCAAAAAGATTCCAGAAGCAGGGTGGCGGCCTACCTCGAGAGACCCAACACTCAAGGCAAATTTGCTGCCAGCATTAGGGCCTCTGACTACACGCAAGAAAGCCCCCGGAGCGGAGGGAATAGAGGCGGTCTCCGCGGACTCGACTACAGCAATCGAGAGAGTCGCTTCACCAGAATCGATCTCCGAGCGAGTATCAAAGTCACGCTGCTCGGAGTCGCCGACGATCGCACCGCAGGAGGAGCAGAGGCCTGCATTCTCAGGATTTAGGTGGCCGCATTTACTGCATTTCATCGCCTTAGGTTACATCCCACATTCCCTCAGCGAAACCCTAACTCTGAGCGGTAGGTCGAGGGTCTAGGTGTGTGGTCTAGGTGTGTGGTCTAGGTGTGTGGTCTAGGTGTGTGGTCTAGGTCTAGTTCTGGGTTCTTTGGAGACTGGCTCCCCGTGATTCTTACTGATCACAGACTGAACTGGGGTTTAACCCTCAACAAGGGCCTGATAGGCGGATGCATCCATCAGCCCACCAATCTCGGCCTCAACTCCGACCTCGAGTACGAATATCCACCCGGCGCCGTAAGGGTCCTGATTCAGCAGCTCTGGGGTCTCCTCAAGCGCGGTATTTACCTCGGCGATTACACCGGTCAACGGGGCGTAAATCTCAGAGACTGATTTTGTTGACTCGACCTCTGCTATTCCAACAGAGCGAAGAACAGAGACACCTATCTCTGGGAGCTGCACGAATACCACATCGCCGAGAGCGTCCTGTGCAAAGTCTGTGATGCCGATCATTGCGCGCCCATCAGTCACTTTTACCCACTCATGCTCTTGCGTGTATTTCAAATCGTCCGGGTAGATCATGGTTTCAAGACTCCATTCAGGGCCAGAGAATTATCAAAATGATTATTCGCTGAATCTACTCCGAACGGCCTTCGTGCAAAGCAATACGCGCCAACGGTACATAGGTGGCAGCAGCCCAATAAGAAAGGAGGAGTCCCCCGATGGTGGCTGACCATGTAAATACGAGAAGAAAGTCGTGGATGGCACCAGTAGAGAATGTGAGAAGCAAGAAGCCTGGCAGCGCGAACATGAGCCCGAGAGTCCCGGCTTTGCCTACCCACTGGACCTCAATACGCTTCGCTCCGGCTGCCGCCAAGGCAAGCACAGCGATACTTATCAATGCTTCCCTGAAAAGCACCAGCGCCGCTATCCAAAGCGGAACCGCTCCGTCGATCAACAGTGTTACTGCAGCGGTGATGAGCAAGATTCGATCAGCAACCGGGTCCAGTACCTGCCCTATGGCGGAGCCCTGATCGTATTTACGCGCTATCCAGCCATCAACCCAATCGGTACCCCCTAGAACCCCCAAGAGAATCGCAGCGGAGAGTGGCTTAGAGGCGCCAAGAAGTAGCCAGACAAAAAGCGGCACGCAGAGAAGCCTTAAAAGCGAGATGAGATTTGGAATGGTTCTCCAACCTGCATCCCGACTAGGAACAGGAACACCGCTAGTTGAAGGCATCTTCTAGAGATTAGGGCTTCCCTCATCCATGCGGGGTTATACGCCCTCAGGCGGAGCCTTGGGGTCGTCGGGGTGCTCCCCCGCATCAAACTGGACGGCGGCTCGATCTGCGATTAGCGGGCCAATCACGGAGCGGGCGACCGCTCTGTGATCTGGATTGTCGCGATAGGTCCGAAAATCCTCAACATCGTCAAAGTCCGCGACTACTGCATAGTCAAAATTATGCTCCCCAAGCCCTTGATCAGGGCCAAATCGGTAAGAGCGAATCTCTGGAATCACAGCGGGCAGGGAGTAGAGCGCCTCCCCCACCTCGGCTATCTGCTCTGGCGTCACACCCTCAGCCCAACGGAATAGTGCTATGTGTCTGAACATCTCACCACTCTCTCACGTGGTCGGGGCGCGAAGTGCCCCTCCTATCGGATCACACGCACCGGGCAGGGAGGTGCTCGCCGACGGGAGAGGCGCTTACGTTTTATCACTTATGGGCAACCATGGGGCCATTTTGGTGTTTTATTTAAGGAATGTGACGATTTTCACTCACTCGGTGAGAGTCACCGCCTCGCAATTCTCACGGCGCTGTGAAGCGGTGGAGAACCGCACCTGCCCCTTCAGAGACGGTGACGAATCCTCTTCCTGTGGCCTCAAACCCGATGGCCTCGCCTTGAACCTCAGATGGGGCAGGGGCTGAACAGATGATGATCTTGGCTCCCCCACCTAAAAAGGTTGAGAGAGGTGTAGCCACATCAGTGCGGGCGCTAACCGCCACGCCCCCATAGGTACGAAGAGCGAGTTGCAGTCCGTTCGGAGAAATATCCGCACCAGTAATCGCACCGAAAGCGCTCGGAGCGGTTGTGATAGTTGCGAGGTACTCCATAGTTGTCACTACGCCTGGGTTCGTGAGTCCAGAGACGCGGTAAGCCTTCTGCGCTCCGCCACTAAAGCTCTTAGTGATCACGACGATGTCACCTGTCACCGGGTCGACAAACAACGCCTCCGCGTTATGAGCTCCATCCGGATAACGGAGCCGAATTGCATCAACACCAGAGAGAGACCCGGAGACGCTCCCCGCCAAATCCACGACAGGCTCTGCAACTCGGTATACAACAATCTCAGAGCGCATAGAGTTGTTGTCGCCGATGTCGCCGACGTAGATATAGGTCATCGAAGCCACAGGGCCGCGCCCAACTGCAATGTCTTCCCAATCAAT
>CAMDSG010000011.1 GCA_945907055.1 Bifidobacterium breve
AGACGCGAGACTGTGTGCTTCTCCATGTACTCGCTCATGTCGAGTTGGATAAGTGAAGCCTCGTCGCCGAATAGGAACTCTGCGAGTGTCTTGGCAAGCTCTGTCTTTCCTACACCAGATGGCCCAAGGAAAATGAAGGATCCCGATGGGCGTTTCGGGTCTTTTAGACCAGAGCGTGTCCGACGGATTGCCTTTGAGACAGCGACTACAGCCTGCTCCTGTCCGATGATTCTCTTGTGGAGCTCATCCTCCATGCGCAGAAGTTTCGCGGTCTCTTCCTCGGTAAGTTTGTAGACGGGGATTCCGGTCCAGAGTGCAAGGACCTCTGCAATGGACTCCTCAGTGACCTCGTTGAAGAGATCAACTCCCTCAGCGCGAAACTCCACCTCTTTTGTTGCTCGCTGCGCGATTAGTTCTTTCTCACGGTCGCGCAGTGATGCTGCAGTCTCAAACTGCTGTGCCTCGATTGCGGCTTCTTTCTCTTTGCGCACAGAGGAGATCGCATCCTCGATCTCCCGGTAGTCAGGTGGTGCCTGCATGCGGCGGATACGAAGCCGCGCGCCGGCCTCATCGATAAGGTCGATTGCCTTATCAGGGAGATGGCGATCTGAGATATAGCGGTCTGCAAGGTTCGCAGCGGCAACCAATGCCTGGTCTGTGATGGTTACGCGATGGTGCTGCTCGTAACGCTCACGTAGTCCCTTAAGAATCTCGATTGTGTGCGCGACAGATGGCTCCTCAACCTTGATTGGCTGAAAGCGTCGCTCTAGCGCGGCATCTTTCTCCAGGTGCTTGCGGTACTCGTCGAGAGTTGTTGCACCTACGGTCTGAAGTTCACCGCGAGCAAGCATTGGCTTGAGGATGCTCGCAGCATCTATCGCACCCTCTGCCGCACCAGCCCCAACGAGAGTGTGAATCTCGTCGATGAAGAGGATGATGTCGCCGCGAGTGCGGATCTCCTTCAGGACCTTCTTGAGGCGCTCCTCAAAATCACCGCGGTAACGCGAGCCAGCGACAAGTGCACCGAGGTCGAGGGTATACAACTGCTTGTCTACAAGCGTCTCAGGCACGTCGCCCTCAACAATCTTGGCGGCTAGACCCTCTACAATTGCAGTCTTTCCAACCCCTGGCTCACCGATTAAAACCGGGTTGTTCTTCGTGCGACGCGAGAGAACCTGCATCACGCGCTCAATCTCTTTCTCGCGACCGATTACAGGATCAAGTTTGTTCTCGCGCGCCATCTGGGTGAGGTTGCGTCCGAACTGGTCAAGCACGAGCGATCCGGTTGGCTGTGCCTCGCCGGTTGCGCCTGCTGCTGGGGCTGCTTCCTTACCTCCTGCGTAACCCGAGAGGAGTTGAATCACCTGCTGGCGCACGCGAGATAGATCTGCGCCGAGTTTGACGAGAACCTGAGCGGCTACGCCCTCGCCCTCACGGATCAATCCGAGGAGTATGTGCTCGGTACCGATGTAGTTGTGGCCAAGTTGAAGTGCTTCTCGCAGAGACAACTCCAAAACTTTTTTGGCTCGTGGAGTAAACGGAATGTGGCCCGATGGTGCAGTGCCGCCATGCCCAATGATCTCCTCGACCTGGGCGCGCACCGCCTCGAGAGAGATTCCAAGGGACTCGAGTGCCTTAGCGGCGACTCCTTCCCCCTCGTGGATTAGCCCAAGCAGGATGTGCTCGGTACCGATGTAGTTGTGATTGAGCAGGCGAGCTTCTTCCTGCGCTAGTACGACAACTCTTCTTGCTCGGTCAGTAAAGCGTTCAAACACTTGAGACCACCTCTCGTGGCTTTTATGGATCTGACTATGAAGTCTGGCTCGCTGTAATCGTCTCGCTGTAATTGTCTCGGTATAACTGTCTTGCTGTAATCGTCTCGCTGTAATCGTCTCGGTATAACTGTCTCGGTATAACTGTCTTGCTGAAACGCTATAACTGGTGATCGCACTCTTGAGTCTCTTAATCCCCAAGCCTGCCCCGGCTATTGGACCGGACCCGCATTGTATCGGCCAAGAATGCCATTCCCTTAGGGTCACACCCGAAGTGCATGCATTTTTTCGATGTAGGTAATACGTCACAGCGCACTGATTTGTTCCCGAGCCCGGTTGGAGAGGATCCGCCGAGGGCCGTAGCCTGTATGAACATGTCACCCCTTGAGGCGCTCGGCCTCCCCGAACTCCCCGCCGATCTCATTCGCGTTGAGGAGGCGCTGCGGTCCTCGGTAGCCCACTCGGACCCATTTCTCGCAGACGTTGCTGGGCATTTAGTCGCAGCCGGAGGCAAACGGCTTCGCCCCGCTCTGACAATCTGCTCGGCCTACGCATCTCTCGGCGTTAGCGGCAGCAAACACTCAGAGCGCTCCGCGAGTACAGCCGCCATCGCTGGTGGTTGCTCGGTTGAGTTGGTCCACATTGGCTCCCTCTACCACGACGATGTAATCGACGAGGCCAAGACTCGCCGAGGCGTTGAGAGCGTCAATTCGCGTTGGTCCAACATCGTGGCGATTCTTGCTGGCGACTTCTTATTAGCGAGAGCGTCAGAGATTGCGGCGTCACTCGGTGCCGACGTCGCGTCATTACTTGCAACAACAATCACTGAGCTCTGCAGAGGGCAGATACTCGAACTCCAGCACACCTTCGATGCAGATCACGATCGAGATGCCTATCTATCCGCAATTGCAGGTAAGACCGCATCACTATTCGGGACATCGTGCCGCATCGGCGGGATGGTCTCTGATGTCGACGAATCTACGCTTGACGCTCTGACCGCGTTTGGGGAGCACCTCGGAATGTGCTTCCAAATCGTCGACGATATTCTCGACCTGACCGCTGACACTGAGACTCTCGGTAAGCCTGCTGGCAACGACATCATGGAGGGCGTCTACACGCTCCCGGTTATCTGCGCTCGAGAGCAATCACCTGAGCTGCGATCAATGCTCGGTGAGAAAGTTACGCAGCATGAGGCAGATGCAATTCGTGACCTAGTGCGCAAGAGCGATGGGATACAGATTGCTCGCGAGTTCGCTAACTCAGAGGCCGAGCAGGCCAAAGAGGCTCTTGCAAAGGCGGAGGCTCTCGACCCAGAAATTATTAGTGGTATGTGCCGACTCGTGGAGACACTGATAGTTCGCAGCACCTGAGGAGAGAGACTCAACACACAGCCCTAACTATTAGGCGTGATCTCGCTCTCTGCTTCTTCCACAGCTAGTGCTCTGATTACCTCTGGCCTCTCAGGGCGCGCCTGAGGAAACAGTATTACCTCGCGAATCGAGGTGACCCCTGCGATGAGCATCACTAACCGGTCGATCCCGATACCGAGACCGCCGGTCGGCGGGAGTCCATATTCAATGGCCCGCAAATAATCTTCATCCACTCCGTGCGCCTCTGCATCGCCATCTGCTTGGAGCTGCGCCTGTGCTTCAAATCGCTCACGCTGATCAACTGGATCGTTCAACTCACTAAAAGCATTGGCGAGTTCACGCCCGCCAATTATCGCCTCAAAGCGCTCCGTCAATGTGGGGTCATCTCGATGCACTCGGGCAAGGGGCGAGACCTCTCTTGGGTAATCAAGGACGAATACTGGGCCTACCAACCTGTGCTCGGTCGTCTTCTCGTAGATCTCGAGCATAAGTTTCCCTGATCCCCACGACTGCTCGTATGGCACCTCAAACTTGTCACAGAGAACACGTACTGCCTCAACGGGCATACTTGGGTGCACGTCGACACCAGCATGCTCGATGATTGCATCGCGAAGCGTCAGGCGCCTCCAAGGCGGAGCTAACTGAAGCACCTCGCCATCGTGAATAACTTGTGTTGTTCCGAGAGCAACCATCGCGCAGTGTGCAACCAACTCTTCGGTCAGGGTCATCATCTCGCCATAGTCAACAAATGCTTCGTAGAGTTCGAGCATCGTGAACTCTGGGTTGTGGCGAGTGGAGAGCCCCTCATTTCTAAATACCCTCCCCATCTCATAGACCTTGTCGAAGCCTGCGACGATTAGACGCTTTAGATGTAGTTCGAGGGCAATGCGGAGTACTAGATCCATGTCGAGAGCATTGTGGTGCGTCAGGAATGGTCGCGCCGCAGCACCGCCAGCCTGATCGTGGAGCACCGGGGTCTCGACCTCGATAAACCCGAGCGAGCCAAGGTAGTCACGGATGGCAGCCATTACCTTGAATCGAATCTCAAATACGCGACGCGCCTCTTCGTTGACAATTAGGTCGACATACCTCTGGCGGAAACGAGTATCGACATCCGAGAGCCCGTGCCACTTGTCGGGGAGAGGCCGCAGCGCCTTGGCGAGCAATTGGAAGGATCGCACCTTTACCGATAGCTCACCTTTGCGTGTTGTCATTACAACTCCCTCGACACCTACCCAGTCCCCTAGGTCAAGAGCGTCAAAGTCGTTATGTCCTTCAATTCCTATCTCGCCCTCAGAGACAAATAACTGCACCGCTCCAGAGCCATCGCGCACCGTTGCAAATGTGAGTTTGCCTTGGCGCCTCAGGAGCAATAGACGACCAGCTATGCGCACCACTTCATCGGTCTCAGTGCCGGCCTCAACGTCTGGAAACTTTTCGCGCAGGCCACCGATAGTGGTGCTGCGGTCAAAACGCACCGGATAGGGCTCAATTCCCGCGGCACGCATCCTCTCGACTTTTTCGAGGCGGCGCGTTCGTTCATCTGTTGGGCGTTCTGGAGTATCGGTCACTGGTTTCTCTCCCACACAATGCGTAGACCCTCGAGGGTGAGCCACGGCTCGAAGTGCTCAATGGTTCTCGAGTACGGAACCATAAGCTCGGCCAATCCACCTGTTGCGATGACTGTACATTTCCCTAACTCTGCTTGGAAACGCTCGACCATCGAATCGACCTGACCGCTAAATCCATAGATAGCGCCGGACTGAATCGACTCCACCGTGGTCTTACCAATCACATTTCTAGGCGCAACGAGTTCGACTCTGCGGAGGGCAGCGGCGCGCCCAAATAATGCATCCAACGAGATCTCTATCCCCGGAAGAATCGCACCACCGAGATACTCACCTTTTTCGCTAATGGCCTCAATGGTGTTGGCGGTTCCAAAATCCACAACGACTGTCGGTCCGCCATATTTTTCATATGCTGCGACCGCGTCTGCGATGCGATCTGGCCCAACTTCCTTCGGGTTGTCATAGAGGATCGGCATTCCGGTTCGGACTCCGGGCTCAATAACTAGGGCCTCAAAGCCAAAGTACCTGCGGGTCATATCACGAAGCGACGCAGTGATCCGAGGCACCCCAGAGCAGATCGCAACTCCGGTAATTTCGTCATCAAACGAAAACCCGTGGAACCCAAGGAACTGCTGAATCATCAATGCGAGCTCGTCGGAGGTCCGCTCCGCTGCAGTTGCGATGCGCCAATGGTCAGCGAGGGTCTCCCCATCAAAGAGCCCAATAACAGTCTGTGTGTTTCCAGTATCGATTGCTAGAAGCATTTAATCGAGGTCCAGTCCTATATCGACCGCTGGGGCCGAGTGCGTAATTGCGCCTACCGATATAAATGTTGCACCTGCCGACGCATAGTCGCCGACAGTATCTATAGAGACTCCGCCAGATACCTCTAGTTGAACCTCCGGCCCCGCAATCTCGCGAGCCTCTCGAACCATCTCAGGAGTCATGTTGTCGAGGAGAATGAGATCAGCGCCTACCTCAATCGCCTCTCGCATTTGGTCGAGTGTGTCGCACTCAACCTCGACGATTCTCCCTGGCCAATGAGCTTTCGCCCTGCGCACTGCAGAGGTGAGGTCATAGTGAACAAGGTGGTTGTCCTTAATTAGAACCGCATCTGAGAGGCACTCCCGGTGGTTAAACCCACCACCGGCGCGCACCGCGGCCTTCTCCAGAGCGCGTAGCCCCGGGAGCGTCTTTCTCGTATCGCGTATCTGGGCCTTGCCGTCTGCGCTCCTCACGTAACGCCGAGTAAGGGTTGCAACTCCGGAGCAGTGCTGGAGGAGATTTAAGGCAGTGCGCTCTGCCGAGAGAATTGATCGAAGCGAGCCGCTAACTAAGCCAAACGCGACACCGGGCAGAACATCTGCTCCATCAGGTGATGTCCATGCAATTACTAGGTCAGAGTCGACCTGACGAAAGACTTCACTAGCAGCCGCTGTGCCAGCAAGTACTGCATCTGCACGCGATACGAATCTCCCCGTTCCGTATGCGTCCTCAGGGATCACAGCCAGCGAGGTGAGGTCTCCAAGGAGCCCGAAGTCTTCTCGAAGAGCAAGCGCTACAACCTCGCGGAGTATTCCTGCGGGTGGATCAAAATCTGTTGTCACACGACCTCCGTTGAGAGTCTCTTCGAATCCGTAAGTAGAACATCTCCGGGAGACTGCGAGTGGGTTACCAGCGGAACAAAACTCGTCTCGGCTCCATTTAGATGGATAAATCTCCCAAGTAGAGCCGTGCTCTGTTCTGTGAAATCAAGTCGGGTATGGGTGCCACGAGACTCCTCTCTTCGAAGTGCTGCCGCCACAAGCGTGCGCGCCACCGTCACAAGATTATTGAGCTCGTACTGCGCTGGAGTCTCTGCAGGCAGGCTGCGTGGGAGCACATCAAGGACTCCGGTGAGGCTCCCGGCATCGCGTAAAACGCCTGCACCAAAAGTCATTGCACGCTGCAGGGACCCAAGAGTTATCGACCCGACCACAGAGGAGGCATTTACCCGCATAGCGGCAGCGTTTGGGTTCTGCCTCGAGACTGCAGATAGAACGCTTCGCAGAACTCCCGTGGCGAGCGGCTCCCGCCTTCCATCAAGAATTGCCTCAACTGCTCGTGGCGCGAATACCAGACCATCAAGAAGGGAGTTCGAGGCGAGGCGATTGGCTCCGTGTACCCCGGAACATGCCACCTCTCCGCATGCCCATAGACCCGGCAGTGTTGTTGCACCGTCGAGGTCGGTACAGATTCCACCCGAGAGATAATGCGCAGCGGGGGCTACAGGCAACAGATCGCTCTCGGGATCGAGCCCCGCAGCGTGGGCAGCTCTAGCGACTGTTGGAAAACGCTGAGCAAAGTCGCTAATCGCAGTTGCGTCTAAGAACAAGTGCGCAAGGTTGCGTGCAACTAGGCGTCTAGTAATAGCGCGCGCAACTACATCGCGAGGGGCTAGGTCGCCGAGTGGGTGCTCCGCCTGCATAAAGGCCTCCCCATTCTCGTCGCGAAGAACTGCTCCCTCTCCGCGCAATGCTTCACTCAACAAAGGTCTAGGCATCAGAGCTACATCGAGTGCCGTCGGGTGGAACTGCATGAATTCGATATCCGCTATGGCTGCACCGGCTCGATAAGCCATTGCGATTCCGTCGCCAGTCGAGACTGGCGGATTCGTCGTCACAGCAAAGAGTTGCCCTGCTCCACCAGTAGCAAGCAGAACATTTCGTGCACGCACGTCCTGAAGCGTCCCATCGGGTGCAATTGCGGTAACCCCTACAACTGCTCCACCCTCCAGAATGAGATCAACTGTGAACCAACGCTCGCGTGCCTCGATACCAGGGTGATCGTCCAAGGCTGCAACTAGTGCTCGCTCGATCTCAGCACCGGTTGCGTCTCCCCCGGCATGCACGACTCGTGCAAGAGAATGCCCCCCCTCTCGTGCTAGTTCAAGTTCGCCGTCTATCGCTGCACGATCGAACTCAGCGCCGAGCGCCATGAGATCTCGAACGCGGCGCGGACCTTCGCGCACTAAGACGTCGACTGCCTCGATGTCGCAGAGGCCACCACCGGCATCGAGGGTGTCAGCACGATGGAGCGCTGGCGAGTCAGGCTCGGAGAGCGCTGCCGCTACACCCCCCTGTGCGTAGTTCGTTGCGGTATTTGAGAGGGCGCCCTTAGTAAGCACCGTTACCTTTAGCCCTGCATCCGCTGCGCGTATTGCAGCAGAGAGCCCCGCTATACCGCTGCCGAGGACTAGGAGATCAAGCATTTCGTCAGCCTACGACCGCACGAAGGGAAGGCCGTCACGCAGCGCTCCGAGATCGGCTAGCAATTTGCCACTGGGGTCGAGGGTAAAAGAGACGTTGTCGATTAGGCGAGCGGCGCCAACACGAGCTGCGACAGCCGCAACATACTCACGACCAACCTCAATATTCTCCGTGATGGTGAGGTCGTCACCGGTTAAGACCTCGGCATAGTCAATCGTTACCCCCTGAGAGCTACCAAGAGACTGGACCAGGTCAGACTCAATTTGGAGCCGATTACGTTCTCCGGCGCCTATCGAGTCAACTAGCGCAAAGAGTGACCGGGAGAGCGCAAGTGCATTCTGGCGGGCAGGCACATCTAAGTAGGTGTTGCGGCTTGACATTGCAAGGCCATCGTCTTCACGCACTGTCGGGCACTCAACCACATTCACCGGCAGGCTCAAATCGCGGACGAGGCGCTTCACTACAGCGACCTGCTGATAGTCCTTCTTCCCAAAGAAGGCGTCGCATGGACCAACCATTCCAAAGAGCTTCGCTACCACGGTTGCGACTCCAGCAAAGTGTGTAGGCCTCGAGGCTCCACAGAGCCTGTCGGTTAGGCCCGTAACTGTCACCACTGTCCGCATTGGCACCGGGTACATCTCTTCAACACTTGGATGGAAAACAATCTCAACACCCTCCGCGGTGCAGGCTTCGATATCGCTCTCGAGATCACGTGGATAGCCTGCGAGGTCTTCGTTGGCTCCAAACTGGAGCGGGTTCACGAAGATAGATACCACTACTAGATCGCAGGCACTCCTTGCCTGAGCCATCAGTGCGCTGTGTCCAGCGTGAAGGAAGCCCATCGTTGGAACAAACCCGATGGATCTCCCGTCGCGACGCGCAGCCTCGAGGGTTCGGCTCAGTTCGTCAACGTGGCTAATTATTCTCAAGAGAGCATCTCCTCAAGTGCAGCATCATCCCGGCCAGAGAGACGAAGCGCATCGCGCGCCAAAGCCTTGTATACCGCTACCTCTGATGGATCCATAACTCTGAGATGCGCCTCAATCGTTTCAGTGTCTCCGCGAGACACCGGGCCCGTGAGCGCACTTGCAGGGCCACTAATAAAAGCCGCTTCAATTGATGCACGAGAAAGAGGAGCGAATGCTTCAAACGGAACGCCCGCAGAACTCGCCAATCGCTCAACCTGCCCCATTAGGGCGACAAGATGGTTCGAAGCAACAACCGCCGCAGCGTGATATGCCGAGCGGTTTGCAGGCAATACGGAGAACGGCGTCAGACCAATTTCGCGTGCTAATTCCTCAATCTCTTGCGGACCCTCAACAGCACAGAACGCACCCTGAACTTTTTCGAAGGCAGTATCGTCAGAGAGTGTCTGGAGAGGATGCAGAGAACCGAGCACTAGGTCTGGGCGAGTCGATCGCACTCCCTCCAAGGCTTCAATCCCAGTCGCACCCGCGAGGTGGATCAGAAGCGCGCCATGCTCTGCTCGCTCAGCAACGATCAGGGCGGTCTCACTAATTACAGCATCGGGCGTCGAGATGATTATTAAGTCGACTCCGATCCCAACATCTGCTGCACTGCAGGCCGCTGCCCCCAGCTTCTCTGCCAATGGCTGCGCATGCTCGATAGAACGACCAGCAACGCGCGAAATTACCCAGCCCTTATTGGCGAGTGCCTTTGCAATTGCGGTGCCTGCGCGGCCTGGGCCGATGATGGAGAGTCTGCGTTGATTCAAAGTGGGCTCCAGCCCCTCAAGGGGTGCCGGTCTCATTTCAGTCAAGTGGCTAAAAAATTATTGGATGCCTTTAATTACTTCAAGACTAAGGCTACCGGTATGCGCCGCACACCTGTCCACCCGCCCGCTGGGGCATCCGCCAATTCGGGGGCAATCTCACTAAGGGGTGCGAGAACAAATGCCCGTTCCCACATGCGAGGGTGAGGTACTTCAAGGTCCGGCGTACTTACTAACTCATCGCCATAGAGCAACAAGTCAACATCGAGGGTCCGCGGCCCCCAGTGCTCCTTGCGCTCACGGCGAGCCTGCACCTCGAGACTCTGAGCAATAGCGAGGATCTCGTGCGGGGAGGCCTCGGTCTCGATAGAGAGCACCGCATTTAGAAAGTCATCTTGGACAGGCCCACCAACAGGGTCGGTCTCATACACAGATGAAATAGCGATGAGGTCAACGCGGATATCGTCAGCGAGAGCATCTAATGCCATCTGCAAGTGCGCTAGCCGGTCACCGAGATTGGAGCCAAGCGCGAGGTACGCGCGTGTCATTACAGCTCTACCCGCACCGCTGAATACTCAAGATGCTCGGGGACTGGTGGCCGCATCTTCTTGACAGTAACGACGACTCCGGTGACGCGAGGATCCGTTCGACACACTTCGCCAATACGCGTCGCCAATTTCTCAATGAGGGCATAACTCTCATCGTTCACAACACGCGCGACCATCGTTGTGATTTCGCCGTAATCAATCGTGTCCTCGAGGGCATCGGTTGCAGCAGCCTTTGAGATATCAACAGTGAGGTCGATATCGACCTCAAATGGCTGCGCACGCTTCTGCTCTTCAGGAAGAACGCCATGAACCCCTAGAAGGCTCAGGCCTCGAAGTTGAATAGTCGCCACGACGTCAAACCTTTCGACTTCTAATCAAGCCAGCATCAACTGTGGCAGCAACTATCTCGCGTCCCGTTGCTCCAAGTTCGCGCCCCGTTAAGCGCTCTGCCACCATGATCGCCGGCGGACCCTCAGGTATGAGCTCCGAGTAAAGCAAGTAACCAGCGATCACCCCAACGAGTCGATCCCCAAACTCCTCATGGTGGAGCAAGAGTTTCTCTTTGGGGTCATCGAGCCTGCGAGCAATCGTCTCAAAGATGATATGGAGACGAATTGGCAACTCATCAGGGCGCCCGAGAGGAACCTGCTCACAAGGGATGGCGGCCTCGTCGTAGGCACGCAGATTGTGGGGAGAGTCAAGAAGAGAAACAACTCGAGTAAAGCCTTGCTGGTGAAGCCAGATGAGCTCTTCCTGACGGCGAATCTTGCGATGGTTGCGAGAGAAGCCTCCTGGGCGCTCCGATGCCGCTAGGCGGTCTTTGATCACCCAACAAAATAATCGCGGCTCTAGACCCTGGGCCCAGCGCCCCCTCAGGGCACTCATGCGCCTACCGATTCAGCCATAGAGAGTGACCTTACAATCTCCACAGCACGATGCGCATCAGCAACATTGTGGACCCGAACCATTGAGGCCCCATGCTCTAATGCCCAGACTGTTGTGGCTGTAGTTCCGTCTTCGCGCATCATTGCATCACTGCCTGTTTTCTGGATTGATCCGATAAAAGACTTGCGCGATGCCCCGATGAGAATTGGGGATGATGTAGCAGCACATATCTCATCGATATGAGCAAGTAGCGAGAGGTTGTGCTGTAGCGACTTTCCGAATCCAATACCTGGATCAAGCATGATCGCCTCCTGGGAGACACCAGCATCGAGAGCACGATCGCGTGACTCCACCAAGTGTGCAGTGACCTCGCTGACGACATTTGAATAATGAGGCTCTAACTGCATTGTTCTTGGTTCCCCCTGCATATGCATTGCAATAAACCCGACCCCGGACTCGGCGACAACCCGAAGCATCTCTGGATCGTGCCTACCACCGGATACATCATTGACGATCTGCGCTCCCGCCTCGATAGCGGCTCGAGCGACACTCGCTTTCATTGTGTCTACGCTCACTATTGCCGAGCCTGATATGGCTGCAACTAGGGGAACGACGCGCGCAGTCTCTTCCTCCTCAGATACAGGTAGCGCCCCTGGGCGGGTTGACTCTCCCCCGATGTCAATCACATCTGCTCCATCTTTAAGGAGCGTCAGGGCATGCTCTAAAGCCACTTCAGGGTCAAACCAACGCCCCCCATCTGAGAAGGAGTCTGGGGTCACGTTGAGTATCCCCATTATTGACGCTCCGCCATCGATGAGTGGTTTCCAAGTGAACATTCAGGCGGATCGTATCTCGCCGAGCCGGTCTCCGTTCAAGGGCCGCCTCAGCGACGCACGCCCGGGACACCGATCAGGCCCATAGCCTCCGCCCTAGTTGATGCATTCTCCTTGAATATCCCTCTGACGGCAGAGGTAACAGTTATGGCTCCAGGCTTGCGAACACCGCGCATTCCCATGCATAAATGCTCCGCCTCAATCACAACCAGCACTCCGCGAGGGTCGAGCGCTTCAGCCAAAGCATCTGCTACCTGAGTGGTCAAGCGCTCTTGGACCTGAGGTCTGCGAGCAAACCCATCAACCACTCTCGCTAATTTCGATAGCCCAGTAATTCTTCCGTCAGTCCCTGGGATATATGCAATATGTGCGTGTCCGTGGAATGGCACTAGATGGTGCTCGCATAGGGAGTAGATCGGAATGTCTTTAACCATCACCATCTCATCGTGACTTGCCTCGAAAGTAACAGAGAGATGCTCGGCTGGGTCCTCGTGGAGGCCGGCGAGTACCTCGCCGTACATCTTCGCGACGCGCTCCGGGGTTCGCAGCAATCCATCGCGGTCCGGGTCTTCACCGACCGCCTCAAGTATTTCTCGTACAGCGCGAGCAATGCGCTCTAGATCAATTTGAACAGGTATCTGATTGGGCATCGATTCTCCAAGTATTTATTTTTGTTGATATTCGTGAAATTGAGCACAGACTTTTTCTGTGCGCGTAATTCAGATCTCTTACTCTGCGCCTACATACTCGACAATGGCGTTGAGATTTCGGTACCGCTCTCCAACATCTAAACCATAGCCAACGACGAATGCGGGAGGGATTGTGAAGCCTATGTACTTCAAATCGGTATCCGTCTTCTGCAGGCCATCTCGAAGCAACAAAGCGCATACCTCGAGAGAAGCCGGTCCGCGTGCCATAAGGTTTCGGCGCAGGTAATTAAGTGTCAGCCCTGAGTCAACAATGTCCTCAACGACGATGACATGGCGATCAGTCAAGTCGATATCGAGATCCTTGATGATTCTCACTACACCGCTGGTACGTGTTGCTGAGCCATAAGACGAGACCGCCATAAAATCAAACTCGACAGGCAGATTGATAGAGCGTGACAAGTCGCTCATAAACATAAAGGCGCCTTTTAATACTCCAACTAGTAGAGGCGCTCTGCCTTCGTAATCAATAGTGATTGCTGCACCGAGTTCAGTAATGCGGTTGCGAAGTACCTCTGCGGAGACGACCTCACGACCAAGATTTGGGTCAGTACCGATCATTGGACTCCCTCAGATTTTGCCTGCTCATTACTCAGCGTCACGACTTCGGAGGATACTCCGCGACGCAGATGCCCCTCTCTCCGAGAGATACGAATTCCACCCTCGATCTCCGTAGCGCGAATTTCTCCTGTTACAACCGACTCGATGCGTGCAAGGTCCGCTAGCGATGGCCATGGTGGGCCGATCCAACGCCTAAGCGCCCTCCTGGAGAGGGCATGCGGGGCGTCCCTGAGAATTCGCACGTCAGGCTCGTCGCTCCCTGCCCTAGATAGAAGTTCATCCGCCAAGGTATCGAGCAGGGCGGCATCCTCAGATAACACCGCGGCCTGGCGCGCTAGCAAGGGCACTAAATCACGTCCAGCGCCCTCGGAGAGTAACGGCATGACGGTATGGCGAATCCAATTTCTGCGATGTATCTCATTCGAGTTACTCGGATCATCTACCGGAGTTACTTCAAGTGTCATTGCTACTGCACGCACATCTTCTCTGCGCATATCTAGGAGCGGCCGCACAACATACCCATTGCGCCTCGGAATTCCGGCGAGGCCAGATAGCCCAGATCCGCGAAGTGTGTTGATTAACACTGTCTCAGCAACGTCATCTGCAGTATGCCCGGTCAGAATCACGGTTGCACCGAGATCGGCGCGCACGTTCGCTAGCGCAGAGTACCGAGCGGCCCGAGCCCGCGCCTCGAGATTTGGTCCGTTCCCAACCTCAATAAGAATGCTCTTCCACTCAACTCCGAGCAGGTTTGCAGCATCCTCAACTACCTTTGACTCGCCGCTGCTCCCTTCACGTAACCCGTGATCCACATGAACTGCAACAGGCTTTAACAGAGCGCTGGCCGCTATCGCTAGTAGAGCAAGGGAATCCGGACCGCCAGAGCATGCGACGACAACCGGCGCCTCAAGTGAGTCTCTCTCGGCCCATGCGCTCAGGGCCGCGGCATCGCCAAGATCCGGCGGTGCCTGCATAGACCTCAGCGGCCTCGGGTTTTAAGTCGAACTACTTTGAAGTAATAGCCAATGCCTAGCAGGGCAGCAATCCCAAAGAAAGACAGAAATAGAACCGGCGCGATCCAGTAGTGCCATGGCATCGCCTCGGCTATGACTAACGGAGATGCACCTGCGGGGGCCGCTGCGATTAACAACGCAGTGATTGAGATTATGGAGATTCGCAGCGACTTCAAATTGGGCTCCTATCAGGGTTGGTTCGGTTCCTATCGTAGAGCGAGCGATGCCCCCAAGACTCAATTGCAGTCGGCGGGCATTAAAGGTCTCTCCCCAAGATGCTCGAGTGAGAACCCCTGACTTGGTTATCTCTGGCCTATCCCCAATATCGCCTGAGCGTTAACGCCCATGTGGCATTCTCCGAGTGGCTACTCGGGGCCGCTGCGCTCCGCAGCTATCAAAGCCAGGATGCGGTCCTGAAGCTCTGGTGGTAGTACCTCGGCTGAACGCTGGGCCACCGAGGCGCGTAGCACTACCTTGAACTCCATGCCGCTGCTACAGGGTGGGCACTCACTTAAATGAATTGAGACCGCCCTCCTGCGCCAAAGGGTCAACTCGCCATCCATATAGGAGTAGATCTGCTCCCTGATCTCGTAGCAGTTCATGCTTGTTGTCTAGTCCCTGAGCTCTTGATGCCCGATCCAGATTGAGAAATAAATATCCAAGATCTAACGCGGCTTAAGGCCGGAGCCCGCCTCGCAACTGCGACGAGAGCTGGAGTTAGGCCATCGGGCGACTCCTTGAGCGACTCCTTAAGCAACTCGTTAAGCATTGACTGACTCCGGTTCGGGGTTGGGCTCCACTAGACCGCGTTCTACGGCTAGAGAGAACAACGCCACCTCAAGGCGTTTTCTTCCCCTAGAGAGGCGACTCATGACCGTACCGATGGGGATATCAAGAATCTCAGCTATCTCTCGATAAGAGAATCCATCCACATCTGCCAGCAGGACCGGCTGCTTAAAGTCATCAGGTAGCGCATCGAGTGCAGCCTTGACCGCAGCATCGGTGATCGACTCCATAACAATGGACTCAGGCGTTACCTCGGATGCTGCCTTCTCTAATCCGCCGATTCTTTGATGGAGTGCCCACTCGCCCATTGAGTCGATGTCGCTCATATCGGGCCGCCGCTTCTTGGCCCTGTACCCGTTTATATAGCTATTGGTCGCTATTCGGTAGAGCCACGCTCGCAGATTTGAACCGCTCTCAAACCCTGGAAAACCTCGATAACCCTTTAAAAACGTCTCCTGAACAAGATCCTCTGCATCGGCCTTATCGCTGGTGAGCCTCAGTGCATGCGCGTATATCTCTCCTGCGTACTGCATTGCTAGAGCTTCGAAATCTTCCTGATTAGCCACTGACCTAGAAGTTACAGCCACCCTGGGACATTCATACTGCGATTTATAACCAGGCCCAACGCCTTGAGGCTCGGGGCTGGAGGCAGCGTGCCTTGGGGCCATTCAAATCGCCGCAGTATCTCAGCACGCTAGGAGCCGCGGAGAGCATGATGTAGTGGATGCAGCGATTAACCGAGTTGACAGACGGGACCATTGTCCTGCGGCCCGTAACCACATCTCATGTCGATGACCTCACAGAGTCAGTTCAATCGTCGTTCGAGGCACTCTCGCCGTGGATGCCTTGGTGCAGAAGCAATACGGGCCATGCCGAGATGGCTGAGTTTGTTCGCGGGGCACGCAGGGCACGCCAAATTGGGAGCGAGTACCACTTCGCTATCCAAGATGCCCTAGGGGATGGATTCCTAGGAATGTGCGGGATTACTAGGGTCCAAGAGAGAGTGAAGAGTGCCGAACTCGGATACTGGCTGCGCAGCGACTCCACCGGAAGCGGCTACGCAACTAAATCAGTGAGGCTTTTAGCGAGTTGGGCCTTTGAAGAATTGAGTCTTGAGCGCATAGCGATAATCGCCGCGGTCGCAAATGTCGCTAGCCAATCGGTAGCAGCCAGGGCCGGCGCAACGCGCGAGGGAGTATCTCGCAACGGTTGCGTCATCGGCGACGGCTCACAAAGCGACGCCATTACCTTCTCTCTGATCCGTTCCGACCTCAACTCTGGATCAGCGAAGATTGCGCCTCCAAAACAGGTTGAGGGCATCTAAGCGCTGACGGAGAATCCACCGCGGGGCTGCGTGTAACATCTCAGCTGTAGCCGGGGTAGCTCAGTCGGTAGAGCAGCTCACTCGTAATGAGCAGGTCAGGAGTTCGAATCTCCTCTTCGGCCCCAAATCAATTCGCCGATGTTGGCAGATTTAGTATCAGCCGCTCGAGCAAGAGTGCCTCAGTTGGGGTAGACGAGCAGGCCTTGCGAGCCTTTGCGACTGCATCTAATCCCGCGATCACATCTCGCGCGCTCATACTGAGCGGAGCACGATCAATATTTAGCGGTGGCGCATCCGGCGCAAGTGCATCTCGGTATACCGACTCCATTGCCGCCAAACCCTCGAGGAGCGCATCCGTACGTGAGCGCCTAAGCATGCGCTTCTGTCGCTCCTGCATACGCTTTCGCATAGCTTGAGCGGTGCGAGCTGAGTAGCCCATGCGATCTATCTCCGCGTCCGCCTCTGCAATCTCGCGTGCTTGCTCGGCCTCGACCTTTGAGACAGCATCGTCTAATACGGATGTGAGCCCTGAGGCCAAAAACGTCGCGCTCGCCCCAAATCCTCCGAAGTGGGAAGGGACATCAGAGAACGCAAGTCGCAGGGATGCGAAGTCCCCCGAGAGTGCACGTGCGCGATCTAATCGCCCACCAGCGAGTGAGGTGGCTAGTTGCGCGGCCTCCAAGCCAATACCATCAGCCTCAAGAGCGCTGAGTACCACATCGTCGGTTAGCGCCCCGAAGTCGATCCGCTGGCACCTAGATCTAATTGTTGATGGAAGCGCGTCCGCAGAGTCAGCAACAAGAATCACAACAGTGCGAGGTGGCGGCTCCTCGATACTCTTCAAGAGAGCATTTGCTGAGGGATCGTTTAAACGCTCTGCCTCTAATAACAAAACACATTTTCGCGGGCCTTCAATCGGTGCGGCATGCATCTCAGGAAGGATGCTCTCGCGAACATCGCGCTCAATTGAGTATTCATTTGCAGTTGGTCGAAACTCAACGACATCGGGGTGACGCCCGCGACTAACACGCGTATCGTCGTCGGCCTCAACGAGTGCACCGGCCAACGCCCGTGCACCCTCATCGGCACCGGAGCCCCGTGGCCCAATTATCAAGTAGGCATGAACAGGGCGGGCAACAGCGTTCTTCAATGCCTCGACTGCGCGTTCCTGTCCAATGATTTGGTCCCACATGAATATGGAGCCTACGACGGGGTGGGACGCCCAAGGCGGGCCTCTACGAGTGCGATGACGCTCTTCGCAACTTCGGCCTGATCGCCACTTGCATCAACAAGCTCCCAACCGCGCTTGACTGACAAATCCCGATAGGCGCTGCGCACCGAGGCATGGAACTCAGCGCCCTCGAGTTCTAGACGGTCACTCGCTCCACCACGCCCCGCCCGCCTGGCATCTACCTCTGAATCAGGGAGATCGAGCACGACAACTAGATCAGGCTCCATACCCGCTGTAGCCCATTTATTGATGGAGGCAACCTCGTCAACCCCGAGGCCGCGCGCCACCCCTTGGTATACGAGTGATGAAGGAACATGGCGATCCGAGATTACCCAGTCGCCTCGCACAAGAGCAGGTCTTACGAGTTCGGCGAGATGATGAGCGCGATCTGCTGCCATGAGAAGCGCCTCGGATCGCGCATCGAGCTCCTCTACCTGATCTAGGAGGATTGCACGTATACGGACTCCGTACGGAGTGCCTCCGGGCTCTCTCGTCTCAATCGCCTGGACATTGTTGGAGCGAATCCAATCTGCGAGCAGACGTGATTGTGTACTTTTCCCGACCCCGTCTGCACCCTCTAGGACAATAAATCGGCCCCTCATTGAGTGGATCCTTTATCTTCGCTAGCGGATTCATCTCTAGCTACTTCGGCTACGCCCTCGCTTGTGGAACCTAAACCACTAACACCGGAGCCGTTAGAACTATCTGCGTTAGGACTCGAGACATCTGGGGGTGGAGACCATAGCGAGCGGGAGGTTGGGCGCGTCGGGTGTATCTGCGATGCCTCCTCGCGCCCAAGTCTTGTTAGCTCGAGTCGTGCGTATAGGCCGCCAACAATCACCAGCACCCCGCCGATCCAGAGAGCAAACCTGACACCTGGGAATACATAGTTAAGCGCTCCAACTGAGATTTGCTGATTTGGTATTAAAAGTCGAGCCAACCAATCTGCAACATCTGCGAGAAGTGGAGAGACGGTCAATGCGAGCAGCAAACACAGGCGAACAACTGCGGCGAGCGTCGCAAAGGTACGCCCTCGGAGTTCGTCGCTGACATGCTCCTGAAGAATCGTGAAACCGGTTACATAAGCAGCACCTGCGCATGCACCTAACCCTGCGACCATCAGTGCAACCAATCCGCCCGATGAGAATGTCGCCGCCGCAAGCAGGAAGACGCCGACACCGATCACACCCATCTCGAAGACTGGTTCGCGCCTCACTCTGCGCTGAACCATTAGAAGCGTTACAACCCCTATTGCGGCTCCAGTCCCAAGGGCGGTCATGAGCACACCGAACTGGGCAGGGCCTCCAAGTACTACATCCGCGTAGACGGGCCCTAGCGGCACCATCGCACCTGCCCCGATGATTCCTAGACCCAACCCGACGATTACAGCGCGCGCTCGACGGTCGCCGCGCACAAACTCCATACCCTCGCGGATCTCTCTAATGCTTTGGTTCCACTCAAACTTGAGTCCGCTGTGAGTGGGCGCAGGGATTGGGAGCTTGAAGATAAGAAACGCCGAGGCTATAAAAGTGCAGGCATCTACCCAGAGTGCGATCGTCTCTTTTCCAACTGCTAAAGACTTAAGTACCTCAAACCCGCCTAGCCAGGTTGCAATAACTGCAAGAGCGGAGAAGATGACTCCACCGAATGGAAAGGTGCCGTAAGAGGCGACAAGACCAAGCGAGTTTGCGTTGGCCAACTGTTCTTTCGGGACAACGCTCGGGAGCGCAGCATCCTTGGCCGGCCCCCATAGGAGAGTGAAAATCTCGAGCGAAAAAGATACGGCGACGAGTACCCAGAGACTGTTAGCAAACGGGAGCACACAGAGCAGCGCTGCGCGCCCAAAGTCAGCGAACATCATCACCTTGCGGCGATCAAAACGGTCGACGATGACACCGCCGAGTGTGGCGAGGAAGAACGAAGGCAGCATTCGAGCAACCATCACGAGACTTACAGCAGTTGCAGAGTTGTTCGAGACTCGAGCGGTGATTGCAAGAATTGCGAAGAGCCCTACCCAATCACCGAGGCTCGAGAGAACCTGCGCGCTCCATAGGCGGACGAATGCCGGGTTCTGGAATACGCCGCGCAGCGCCATCGGATCAGGCGGCTGCTCCTCAGAGGACTGAGGTATGAAAGGGGTATCGGTACTCACTCGAGCAAGAGCCTAGAAGCAGAGAGGTATATCGGTGGGTTGCGCGGACTTAATCCTGATAGGAACCTTGAGCCAACCTTGGGGCTGCCTTCTTGGCTACCTTCTTGACAGCCACCTTCTTTACCGCCTTCTTCACAGCCTTCTTCTTGACTGCCTTCTTCTTGACCGCCTTCTTCTTGACCGCTTTCTTCTTGATAGTGCGCTTGGGGTTGGAATCAACTCGCGCTGCACGCTCGGCCAGTAACTGAACGGCGGTCTCGAGGGTTACCTCAGCGGGATCAATCCCACGCGGCAGGGTCGCATTCGTAGCGCCATCTGTTATGTAAGGCCCAAATCTTCCGTCCTTCACAACAATCGGCGCTCCTGTCTCAGGATGAGCACCGAGTGCAGCAAGCGGGGGCTTAGAGATGCGCCCACGGGCCTGCTTAGGCTGCGAATAGATCGCCGCAGCCTCCTCAATCGTGATCGTTAGAAGCTGTGCCTCGGAGCCGATAGTTCGACTATCTGTCCCCTTTTTTAGGTATGGCCCATATCTTCCGCTCTGGGCTGTTACCTCTTCGCCGTCGATCTCTCCGACAGTTCGAGGCAGGCTGAGAAGCTCGAGCGCCTCCTCGAAGGTAATCGTCTCAGGGTCCATGCCGTCAAATAGCGATGCCCGCTTGGGCTTCTCCTTCGACTTAGTACCGGGCTCGAGTATCCCCACCTGTACGAAGGGTCCGAATCGACCAGTTAGAACGATGATCGTTAGCCCAGTCTCAGGATCTATTCCAAGTTCGCGCGGCCCGATCGTGCCCTTGGCAAGAATCTCTAGAGCACGCTCAACTGTTAGATCGTCTGGGAGCACTCCCTCGGGCATTGAGCACTTCTCGTCTTCGCCGCGATGAAGAGACTCACCGTTTTTCCATACGCGGATCGTGATCGGAATACCCTCTGAGTCGTCTCCGATGTATATGGAGTTGACCACCTCCATCTTGATGGTGTCGAGGTTCTCCTGAGAGACGAGTTGCTTTAGGCCAGGCGTATCACGGCCGAAGTAAAACTCATCTAGCCACTTCTCGGCCTCCGCCTCTCCAGCCGCAACTTTATCCAGAACCTCCTCCATAGTCGCGGTGAAGCGGTAATCAACGAGGTTTGCAAAATTGGTCTCTAGGCACTGTGTCTTTGCAAACGCAGTCCAAGAAGGCACCAATGCATTGCCTTGCTTGTATACATATCCGCGGGTCGAAGAGATCTTGTCGATGATTGAGGCATACGTAGATGGGCGCCCGATACCTTTTGACTCGAGCTCTTTAACCAGGCTCGCCTCAGTAAATCGCGCTGGGGGCTTCGTGGAGTGAGGTGATACCTCAAGCACTGAACAGTTGACTCGGTCACCAACAGCAAGCACAGGCAAGACGGCCTCTGCTTCAGCCCCTTCTCCATCGGCACTCGGGTCATCCTCGGATACGTCGATGTAAGCAGCCCTAAAACCAAGGAACGAATACGTCTTGCCGGAGGCCCTGAAAACAACTGC